>NZ_QSQJ01000052.1:0-21677 GCF_003436715.1 Prevotella sp. TF12-30
TTAATAAACAGATATAATCTTTAAGAAATTTGCTGGTTTGGCGTTTTTTTCTTATGATTTCGGTCAATTTTGCAGAAATCTTTTACATCTGTTGTATGTACTGGAGTTAGTTTGACAAAAATACACAAATGGTCACGGCTTCACTTTCTTATATAAGAATGTAAATCATGTTTTGAAACTGTACACACTCGGGGTACAAATGAAAACAATATATACTTGTGTCGGAAAGGTATATATGAGCTGATGGTAGAGTCGTCATCAACAACAATGGCCCTGATTTGATAAACTCAGCAGGAATACTTGCTATTCATTTTATGATGGGGTTATGTTCACAAGTTTGAGATTTCATGTAAAAAAGTCCTAATTTCCATATTTCTCTTCTTGTAAATTATGGGATATTAAGAAAAATATCGTATCTTTGTCGCACATTTAGGCGTTCTTTGTATATTGCAAGGTTGTGAAAGAAAAAGAATATAGCTCGTTTCTAAATCGTTAGCAGTTACATTCTTCAAAGCACTTAACTTACTGATATTCAATCAATAAAAGATTGTGTTGTGACTCCTCATGTGGAAGGAGACGTTCTTGGTGATTCCACACGATTCAGCCCACTTCTTGATTTGCGCATTCAGGTTTGGAGCACATACCAGCTTGTCGAATACCAGTTCCCCTGTTCGCTCCGGCAACCAACTGACCGCTTCCTTTGATAGTGAATAGGTGATGATTCGCTGAGTCTTCTGCATTCTCTTGATCATTCTGTATCTGGAGTTACCATCCTCATCGGTGTACTCTTCAATATCCTCCCATTTAAGCTGGCGGATGTCCGAGATGCGGAGACCAGTAAAGCAGGAGAACATGAAGGCTTGCTTGGTTGATTTGTCCTTCGGATCTGATGCAGCCATCTTCTTCAACTCAGATATATCAAGATATACCCTTTCGCTTTCGGGAGCCTTGATCTTGGTTCCAGTATCAATGAGGTCGATTGGATTTCTTGGGATAATCTCGTCACGTACAGCTTTCTTTAGCATAGTGTTGAACATGGCAAAGTACACCTTCTGAGTCATACCGCTTAAAGGCTGCTCGGTGAATTTTCCTTTGGCGGTTTTGAGGTAGGAGATAAACCCTTCGCAAAACTTCTTGTCTATAGCTGCCATCGTCACTTTATCTCCGGCATACTCACAGATATGTCTCTCCACATTGCTGATGGTCTTGATGTACTCCTCGCCTCTGGTGGTCTTGGCTTTGTAGTCTCGAAAAGTCTTGATCCATTGAGAGAAGAGCATCTTCTTCGGCTCTTTCTTCACAATGATGCCGCTTCTGTTCTGGGTGAGTTCCACAATCTTCTTGGCTTGCATAGCTTCAATGATTCTTCTGGTCTCCTTGTTGGCGGCTATGGCTGCAGTCTTACCCCTGCCATTTTCAGGCAAGAGATAAAGCTTCGGGTACTCGTATTGTCTCTTGCCGTTGATGGTGTAGGCAAGATATAGGCTTGTCTTACCGCTGGGCATCTTTCTTTCCCTGATTTGCACGATTTCCTTTTTCATAAGCTCAATGTTTATTGTTGACGGTGCAAAGATAAGAAGAAAAAACGAAAGTACCAAATTATTTAGCACCAAATTAGCACCAAAGTTTATGTAAATATATGTATATTGTGTGTATAATATATGTGTATGATATGTTATTTTGAGTAAATGTAATGAATTGATAATCAGGTATTAAACTATACATTTACTAAACATATAGTTACATATAAAAGAACTACATAATGTTTTTGTATTAAATGCTAAAGCCCATCCGGGAGGATGGGCTTTGCTCTTGTTAGTATGCGCTTACGTGAAAAAGTTTTTTTTGAAGAAAAAGTCTCATAGTCTCATTCTCTGTTGTAAATATCGACTAAAAGGATTGCTTCATCTACTGCGCATCGAAAACAGTACACTGTCAACTATAAATTATAAACAGTAAACTCTTATCAGTGTTGCCCAAAAATAGTCCCAGCATTTGGGCACTCATTGCCCGTTCTATGGGCACTTGTTGCCCGGCGCTTGTTCTGTGGATGCCCGCTTGGTGGGCTGTGGGTGCCCATGCGACGGGCATGGTGGGACCCACTAGTGGGCTGACTGGCACTTTTATAGTTTATTCTTTTAACAAGTCGTCAAGGAATTCATCGAGGTCGTGATCCAGGTTTTCCATCAGGTCACCACCCAGAATGATGGTATCATCGTCGGCAAGATAGAGTTCGCCGAGGTTTTCCTTGTCGTCATCTTCCAGCACGAAGCTATATGGCTTAAGGATTCCGAGATTATCAACGATCTCAGAATTTTTGCGCAAGGTGTCTCGCAAAATCTTTGCCACCTCATCATAGAAGTTCTCATCCTTGTTGTCTATCCATTGCTCAACTACGCAGCGAGTAATCTCTGTGTCGTCATCGTCAAAGGCAAGGAGTTCACCACTGTCTTGGGAAACTCTTACATGGATGTCGGTCAGCACGGCGTTTTCTTCATTTGAAGGTTGTGCTGGAAACTTTTGAGCTATCTTTTTAATAAAGCGCTCAATTTGCTGAATTGTCATCTGCTCTGTTATTTCCATAATCTTAGTGTTTTCGTGCCTCGACACGCTAGGTGTTGTTGGCTTTCTTGTTTTTTGCAAAGGTACACAAAAAAATGATATAAACAAAGAAGATGGCGAGAAAATTATAAAAAACCTATTCTTATCCGTTTATTTCTGTGTTTTTCTCAGTTTTTATGGTCGAAAATGTAAAATAGAAAACGTTTACGTTTCTTTTAATTAAATAATCTGGTGATTTTGTTTGTCATTTATAAATAATATATTATCTTTGCAAACAAATTAGAATTGCTAACTCGACTTTGCAATAAGCCACCTTAAAATAGGTGCTCTTGTGTAGGAGAGGAAAGGCTAACCTTATGAACAAGATTCGGAAATGAGTAATAAAATTAAGCATAATGGAGTAGTGGATGGAGTAGAAGAGGGCTGTGTGCGCGTGCGCATCCTTCAGTCATCTGCGTGCAGTGCCTGCAAGGTGGCTGCTCATTGCAATGCTTCTGAAACGAAAGAAAAGATTATCGAGGTGCAGGTTGCTGATGCTGTCAAGTATCAGCTGGGTGACTCTGTTGTTGTGGTGGCAGATACGGCTGTTGGCTTCCGCGCCAGCTTGTATGGCTATTTGCTGCCTCTGGTCCTGATGGTTGTGGCTTTGGTTGCCGTACTGAAGATTACGCAATCAGAGGGATATGCCGCTGTGTCTGCCTTGGGGATATTGATACCTTATTATATAGGGCTTTATCTCTTGAGAAACAAACTACGAAATAAATTAAGCTTTAGTCTTGAACCCTGCAGCTAGGAATGATTTCCCAGTTTTTCAGGTTTGAATACAAATATGTTGACTGATTGCAAAACAACTAGAAATATTAACAAAACAAATACAAACTATTATGGATTTAATTTTGAGTGCAGTCTTGGTACTCGGAGCCATTGCGCTGGTAGCAGCGCTAGTGCTCTTCGGAGTTTCCAAGAAGTTTGCCGTCGAAGAAGACCCTCGATTGGGACAGGTGGGTGAACTCCTTCCGGGTGCCAACTGCGGTGGTTGCGGTTTTGCCGGATGTTCCGGTATGGCGGCTGCGCTGGTTAAGGGTGCTGATGCCGGTAGCATCGACGGACTGATGTGTCCTGTGGGTGGTGCCGACGTGATGGGCAAGGTGGCTGATCTCCTTGGCCTGGCTGTGGCTAACACAGAGGCTAAGGTGGCAGTGGTTCGTTGTAATGGTTCTTGCGAGCATCGTCCTCGCATTGCCGAGTATGATGGTTTGCACACTTGTGCTGCTATGAACTCCTGTGGCGCTGGTGAAACCGGCTGCGGATTCGGTTGCTTGGGTTGTGGTGATTGCGTGGCTGCCTGCCAGTTTGGTGCCATCTCTATCAATCCAGAGACGGGGCTTCCTGAGGTTGATGAGGAGAAGTGTACGGGGTGTGGTGCTTGTGCTAAGGCTTGCCCACGTCACATCATCGAGCTTCGCAAGAAGGGTCCTAAGGGTCGCCGTGTTTACGTTCAGTGTGTGAACCACGACAAGGGTGCTGTGGCTAAGAAGGCTTGTAGCGTTGCTTGCATCGGATGCGGTAAGTGTCAGAAAGTCTGCAAGTTTGATGCTATCACGGTAGAAAACAATGTGGCTTATGTTGACTTCAACAAGTGCCGCATGTGTACCAAGTGTGTTGACGAATGCCCAACCGGTGCTCTCGTAAAAGTAAATTTCCCAGTTAAGAAAAAGGAGGAATAATCATGAATTTGAGAACTTTTAGAATTGGTGGAGTTCACCCAGAAGAGAATAAGATTACTGCCGAGATGGCTACTCAGGTAGCTCCTCTCCCTAAGCAGGCTATTTTCCCACTTGGTCAGCACATCGGTGCTCCTGCCAAGCCTGTGGTTGCCAAGGGCGACAAGGTGAAGGTGGGTACACTTATCGCTGAGGCTGGTGGCTTTGTGAGTGCTCCTATTTACAGTTCCGTATCAGGAACCGTGTTCAAGGTAGATACATCTATTGATGCTACCGGTTATCGCAAGCCTTGCATTATCATTAATGTAGAGGGCGACGAGTGGGAGGAGAGCATCGACCGCTCTGATAAGCTCGAGACACTGGAGGCTCATGCTGAGCTGACTCCAGAAGAGATTGTCAACCGTATCAAGGTGGCTGGTGTCACTGGTATGGGTGGTGCCGGTTTCCCAACCTTCATCAAGCTTTGTCCTCCTCCAGGAGCCAAGGCTGAGTGTGTCATCATCAACGGTGTAGAGTGCGAGCCTTATATTACTGCCGACTATCGTCTGATGATGGAGCATGCCGATGAGATTCTCGTTGGCTTGAACCTTCTGATGAAGGCGGCTAAGGTAGAGAAGGGCTACATCGGTATTGAGGACAACAAGCCTGCTGCCATCAAACTCTTCGAGGAAAAGACAGCCAATAACTCCCGTATCGAGATCGTTCCTTTGGCTAAGAAGTATCCTCAGGGTGGTGAGAAGCAGTTGGTGGACGCCGTTATCCGCCGTCAGGTTCCAGCTCCTCCTGCTATCCCAGTCAACGTTGGAGCAATAGTTCAGAATGTAGGTACTGCCTTCGCTGTTTATCAGGCAGTTATGAAGAATAAGCCTCTCTTCGAACGCTATACCACCGTTACCGGTAAGCAGGTGAAGAATCCAGGCAACTTCCTCGTGCGTATGGGAACCCCATTCTCTCAGATGATTGAGAACTGTGGCGGTTTGCCTGAGGGCGACAACAAGGTGTTGGCTGGTGGTCCGATGATGGGTAAGGCTGTGATCAGTCTCGATGTTCCTGTAACCAAGGGTACCAACTCCATCACCGTACTGACCGATGCCGATGCTCACCGCAAGAAGGCTCAGCCATGTATCCGCTGTGCCAAGTGTGTGGATGCCTGTCCAATGGGCTTGGAGCCATACTTGCTTGCTACCCTGAGCGTAGTGAAGGATTATGAACGCCTGGAGGCAGAGGAGGTAACATCCTGCATTGCCTGCGGTTCATGCCAGTTCACCTGTCCATCTCATCGTCCTATCCTCGATAACATCATCAATGGTAAGGCAGCGGTGATGGGCATCATCAGAGCACGAAGTGCTAAGAAGTAAGCGTTCACGTCAAGAATGAATTTCATTTAAGAAAGAATTTAAAAGATAAAATGGGAAAATTAATCGTTTCATTATCGCCACATGCCCACGGAAATGAGAGCGTGGAGAAGAACATGTACGGAGTAATCATCGCTCTCGTGCCTGCCATCCTCGCATCTTTTTATTTCTTCGGTTTGGGTTCAGCAGTCGTACTGCTCACCTCTGTGGCAGCCTGCGTCTTCTTTGAGTGGGCAATTACAAAATATCTCCTGAAGGAGGAGACCAGCTTGCTCGATGGTTCTGCCATCATCACTGGTCTCTTGCTCGGTATGAACTTGCCAAGTAACCTTCCTCTCTGGATCATCATCATCGGTGCTCTGTTTGCCATCGGTGTGGGTAAGATGAGCTTCGGCGGTCTGGGTAACAATCCTTTCAATCCTGCTTTGGTAGGCCGTTGCTTCCTGCTCGTCAGCTTCCCTGCTCAGATGACTTCATGGCCAGTGGCAGGACAGATGCTCAGCTATACCGATGCAACAACTGGTGCTACACCGCTGGCTATCATGAAGACAGCCATCAAGACTGGCGATGCTTCTCTCCTGAATCAGTTGCCTGATTCCATGAGTCTGCTCTTCGGTGCTACTGGCGATACTTTCGGAGCCGGTACAACCGGTGAGGTTTGTGCTTTCGCCCTGTTGCTCGGTTTGGCTTACATGCTCTGGAAGAAGGTTATTACCTGGCATATTCCAGTCAGCATCATCGCTACTGTATTCGTTTTCAGCGGTTTGATGCATTTGGCTAATCCTGTTTATGCCAATCCTCTGGCTGTCATCTTCAGTGGTGGTCTGATGCTCGGTGCCATCTTCATGGCTACCGATTATGTAACATCGCCAATGACTCACAAGGGTATGCTTATCTACGGTGTCTGCATCGGTCTTCTCACCGTCATCATCCGTAACTGGGGTAGCTATCCAGAAGGTATGTCGTTCGCCATTCTTATCATGAATGCGTTCACACCTCTTATTAACACATACGTTAAACCAAAGCGCTTCGGTGAGAAGCCTGCTAAGAAATAAGGAGGATTGAGACATGCAGAAATTAGAATCATCATTAAAGAACATGGTTTTGGTGCTCGTAGGTGTAGCACTCGTTGTGGGTGCCGTGCTGGCATGTATCAACAACCTTACTTCAGGTCCAATCGCCGAGAAGGCTGCCCAGAGTCTGGCTGCCGGTATTAAGAGCGTGATGGGTACTGAAGATCTCCAGGTGGCTGAGCCGGAAGAGGTGAAGCAGGAGTTTGGCGGCAAGGAGTTTACCTTCACCCTCCACAAGTGCTCTGACAAGAGCGGCAAGGAGTTGGGTGCTGCCGTAGAAAGTACTACCGGCGGTTTCGGTGGCGACTTGAAGGTGCTCGTAGGTTTCGATACCGAGGGCAAGATTATGGGTTACACCATTCTTCAGGCTTCAGAGACTCCAGGTCTGGGTGCCAAGGCAACTACCTGGTTCCAGAAAGACGGAAAGGGTAGCATCATTGGCAAGACTCCAAAGGATGGCGACCTCCACGTGAGCAAGGACGATAAGAGCGGCAATGCAGTAGATGCCATCACCGCATCAACCATTACCAGCCGTGCCTTCCTCAAGGCTATCAATCAGGCTTATGCTGCCTATGCAGGTAAGAGTGTAGATGGCGAGAGTGGTGCATCTCAGAAAGCTGATGCTGAGAGCGGTGCATCTAAAGTTGAACATAACGAAAAGAAAGGATAAGCCGATATGAGTAATATGAAAATTTTGATGAACGGACTCATCAAGGAGAACCCTACCTTCGTGTTGCTCCTCGGTATGTGTCCTACCTTGGCTACAACAACCAGTGCCATCAATGGTCTTTCCATGGGATTGGCTACCATGGCAGTATTGGTTTGTACCAATTTTGTGATTTCATGTATCAAGAAGATTACCCCAGATATGGTTCGCATCCCTGTTTTCATCGTCGTGATTGCAGCCTTCGTAACCATCCTGCAGATGCTGATGAGCGCCTATGCTCCTGACAGCATCAACCAGGCGCTGGGTATCTACATCCCATTGATTGTTGTAAACTGTATCATCCTGGGTAGAGCAGAGAGTTTTGCTGCTAAGAACTCACCGATTGCCAGTCTCTTTGATGGTCTCGGCTGCGGTTTGGGTTTCACCCTCGGTCTTACTATACTGGGTAGTGCCCGTGAGATTCTCGGTGCAGGTAGCGTATTCGGTATCACTCTGTTGCCAGAGACTACCAATATTCTGATGTTCATCCTGCCTCCTGGAGCATTCCTCACCTTGGGATACATCATTGCTATATTTAATAAGGTTAAGAAGTAAGCGTAGGCATCGCTTCAATCCATGAAATAGAATAGAAATTATGGAATATTTATTGATATTTATCTCTGCGATATTCGTCAACAACATCGTCTTGTCGCAGTTCCTCGGTATCTGTCCGTTCCTGGGCGTATCGAAGAAAGTTGATACAGCCATCGGTATGGGTGGTGCCATCGCCTTCGTCTTGACCTTGGCAACCATCATTACCTGGTGTGTTCAGAAGTATGTACTCGATCCGTTCGGATTGCAATATCTCCAGACCCTGGCGTTCATCCTCGTGATTGCCGCCTTGGTTCAGATGGTAGAGATTATCCTCAAGAAGGTTTCTCCTGCACTTTATCAGGCGCTTGGTATCTTCCTGCCTTTGATTACTACCAACTGTGCCGTGCTGGGTGTAGCCATCCTGGTTATCCAGAAGGACTACAATCTCTTGGAGAGTGTGGTTTATGCGTTCTCTACTGCCCTCGGCTTTGCTCTGGCTCTCATCGTCTTTGCAGGCATTCGTGAGCAGCAGGCTTTGGTTCGCATTCCTAAGGGTATGCAGGGCGTAGCCATCGTCATGGTTACAGCCGCTCTCCTCAGCCTTGCCTTCATGGGCTTCTCTGGTGTAGATGGTGGCTTGAAGGCTTTGTTCGGATTGGAGTAAAAAGATAGTATTAGTTAGTTAAAACGCCCTGAGAGGGCAAAAGCATTATATATGGTTGATGCTTTTGCGCTTTCAGGGCGTTTTTTATTGGCTGCTTTTCCAGCCTACCAGTCTGTCGGTTCTATCTCCCGTGTCTCGATAATAGATGAGGGCATCATAGCGGTTGGTAGTCTGGAAGAAGTTACCCTCCGTACTCACGGGTTGCGTACTGCCGTCGCTTTTGAGCACCAGATACTGGTAGCTATAATAACCTTGCTTGAGCAGCACGGTGGCGTGATAGCTGTGGTCGGCTTCGTTGTATTCCATCCGATAGGTAGGCGAAAAGCGGTCGTAGGTCCAGTCTGCATTCAGATATACGTCGCCTGGCTGGCGATTGGTCTGTAGCCGGAAATGTACCGGTGCATACTCGCAGGTGAAATTATTATCCTCGTTATCGCTGTTGCGCACGTAGAAGGAGCCTTTGGCGCTCTCATCGTGTACGTAGTTGGGGCGAGGAATGTCGGGCATTACATAGACCTGGTATTCTTCTCCATCCCATTTTATCTCGTCTATTCCCATCGTAGGATGATCTATGTCGAGCAGTTCGAATTTTCGGTATTCATTTCCTGCATCGAATATCAGATGGCGGTTGTGCTTCCATTGCAGCCCCTCTGAGCTGATATAATCAGGTTTGGCATTCCATACTGCCTGATTCCAACGTCCGTTCTGCAGCACCACGGTTTTGATTTGCTGTGAGGAGTTGGTTACCTTTAGGTTGTCGTAGTTCACATTCATACTTACCTGCTGATGCTGCTTGTTGATGTCGATGTCCGTATTCGAAGAATATCCGATGGCAACCTGCACCTGTGGCTCTACTACCATAAAGCAGGCGGTGAGTATCTTTCTGCCGTCCTTATCGGTAGCTTCATCCTCTTGGTTGTTCGTCTCCGCATTGTCATCATAGATGGTGAGCTTGTAGTTTCCGCTCATGGTGATGTGACAGTTCTCGTTGGGGATTGTGAGGCGATAGTGGGTGTAGAGATGGTTGGTGTTGAGCGATTGCTCGATGTTGTCGATGGCTTGCTCGTGGTTCCATCCCTTCAGATAGTCGGTCTCAAATAGTCCCTGAGAAACCTTCCAGTCGGCATCGCAATGTTCTATCCTGTAGGTGTATCGATGATAATCGTGGGTCATGTCATCGAAGTCGATGTGGATGGGTTGCCCGTTCAGCAAAGTGATGGGAAGGGCTTGCCAGTCGGTGCCCGCCACCACCTGTAGGGTAGCGATGCGCTGACTGTATATCTCGTGTCTCTGCGCCCGTGAGGGCTGGGCAGTAAGGGCGAGAAGTATATGGAGAGTCAATATCTTTTTCATACTTGCAAAGATACGGTAAAAGGGGGGGGGATGTAGTCGATAGGGGAATCGAACCCCTATGCCAAGATTGAGAATCTTGTATCCTAACCATTAGATGAATCGACCAACGGTGCAATTTTGAATAATGCTTGCGGAAGGTGGGGGATTCGAACCCCCGGTACGGTAACCCGCACGTCAGTTTAGCAAACTGGTGGTTTCAGCCACTCACCCAACCTTCCTGTTGGATTCATTTCTGAATCATCAAGCATCGTTCTCAAATGCGATTGCAAAGGTACAACTTTTTTTTGGTTCCACCAAATTTTTCCTTTACTTTTTTTGCTTTTATGATGGGTAATTGTCATTTATCCACAACGGCGATAGCGTTACCTGCGTAGGGATAAAAAAATAACTTGCAGTAGTCTTTTCGACTAATTGCAAGCTTACTAACAATAACCAATACATGAAAAACACTTAGTAGTCGATAGGGGAATCGAACCCCTATGCCAAGATTGAGAATCTTGTATCCTAACCATTAGATGAATCGACCATTTTAATTAGTCTGCATTGGTTTCCCAACTTGTACAGACTTGAACAACAAATTTAACTTATTTAACCAGGTAGTCGATAGGGGAATCGAACCCCTATGCCAAGATTGAGAATCTTGTATCCTAACCATTAGATGAATCGACCATTTTAATTAGTCTGCATTGGTTTCCCAACTTGTACAGACTTGAACAACAAATTTAACTTATTTAACCAGGTAGTCGATAGGGGAATCGAACCCCTATGCCAAGATTGAGAATCTTGTATCCTAACCATTAGATGAATCGACCAACGATGCAATCTTGAACTCCGCTTGCGGAAGGTGGGGGATTCGAACCCCCGGTACGGTAATCCCGCACGTCAGTTTAGCAAACTGGTGGTTTCAGCCACTCACCCAACCTTCCAATCGGATATTGTTGCCAAATCAACAAGCATCGTTCTCAAATGCGGGTGCAAAGATACTACATTTTTTTTGTTCCACCAAATTTTTCTGCAACTTTTTTCAAGAAATATGCATATTTTCTTGATTTTTCTTGTTTTTGGGAGGAATTATAGGGGATAAGCTGACTTTGTCAACAAAAAAGGAGGCAGATTTACCAATTATTGGAAATCTGCCTCCTGTAGGAAAGGGTCGCTCGATGATGTGATGAAACTCCGAATGTCATAAACATTTGAGAGCTCTCCGCTTTTGTAATCCACCGGCTTTGCAGCTTAGTTGACATGTCAGTTTATGTGGCCCGCCATAGGCAAGAGAAGTCTTCTCGGTTTCATAAGTGTAATTTGATGAGTATCCCGATCGAACCGACACGACCCTTATATCTTTGTCGAATAGACATAGCATAGGCTATCATCTATTGATAGAAGTCTTTGGATTTTCTATACTGCAAAGATAATGCAATCTTTTGAAACTACCAAATCTTTCTGCTGATTTTTTCGAAAAATCTTCTTTATCAAAAGTCAGAACTCCCTTTTCCTTGTTTCTCTCAAGGGTCAAGACTTCTTTTTCCTGAGCTCTTCGTATATTTCTTCGAAATATTTCCTGAGTTCTGTCTTGTCTTCAATGATATTCCGCAGCTCTTTCAGAGCCTTCTCATTGGGTGAGTTAGGAATCCAGAGCTTGATGTAGCCGTTGCGGGAATATTTCTCGTCCATGTGGTCGGCGAACCGCTGCCATTGCTCTTCCTTTCCTTTTCCGGGATAGTTCTCCTCTCCGTATTCGATGGCACGAAGAAAGATTTCGTGAATATCGATGTCGCGGTCGGCTTCGGCTACTATCTTGCCGTAGATGCTTCGGGGCTGGCGACTGGAGGAGGCGCGGTGATCCTCCACGGCTTCTTTCATGATTTTAATCTGCTCGGGAGTGAACCAGCGCTTCAGTCTGGCATCAGCCTGGAGGATTTTGCCACTGGTGAGGTGGTGGATGGCGCGCGGACCGCTCATTCCCAGGTCGTGGTAGGCGGCAACGATATAAACCATATCGATGTCGGCACCTGTTACAGGTACGAGTTTCATGGCGTTTTTGATGACACGGGTTACGTGGCGCAATCCGTGGCTCTCGCCAAATTCTGTATATTTGGGCAGAATCTGTGTTTCCACAAACTGCATGATTTCGAGATTTACTTGTTGCTTCATTCTTTTTCTTCTTTTATATATATAATGTACGCGCGTACATTATATAATTATTATTCCTGAATGTTATCTTCTCATTCTAGAATCTTCTCATGCCATTCCAGAGGGGGCGGGTATCTCTGGGATTACCACATCATTCCAAGGATGATGAAGGTAGAGATCATACCAAAGGTAAAGATGTTGAGAGCCGTGTAGCCCAGTACCTTGTTCAGCATTCTGCCTTCTCCTATCTTCCTCATCTTGGCGAATGTTCGGTTGTGCACCACGAGATATGTGGCGGCGAAAGGCAAAAACTTAGTATCTGCATCGTAGGCAAGTGCACCATAGATGTTGATTCCAATCATGATGAGGATACCGATGTTGCCCAGTGCGCAGTAGAGACGCTCGCCGTTTTTCTTGCCGATGTGAACGATCAGTGTCTTCTTGCCCGCCTTGATGTCGTTGTCGTAGTCGCGATAGTTGTTTAGAATGAGCAGCGTATCTACTACCAGTCCGCAGGCGATGGAGGTAAGTATGGCTTCCGTTGATACAGTCTGCATTCCTTCAGGCATTACCAGATAATAGGTGCAGCAGACTGGCACGATGCCGAAAAAGAGAAGTACCAGCAGGTCGCCCAATCCCAGATAGCTCAGCTTGGTGGTATAGAGGAAGCAGAAGAGTACGCAGCAGATACCCACGATGATCATCTCCTTTCCGCCGTAAAAGGCGAGGGGCAGACCGATGATGCAGCCTAGAAGGGTGGTGAAGATGATGCCCCATTTCATGGCTTTCATGGTAATCCAGCCTTCGGCGCAGGCTCTCTTTGGCCCCAATCGGGTTTCGTCGTCGTTGCCATGCTTGAAGTCAAAGAAGTCGTTTACCAGATTTGAGTCTATCTGCATTACCCAAGCAAAGAGCAGACAGAGCAGGGCTGGAACCCATTGGCTGTGGGCGTTGGAATCCTTGTATGCCAGGGCTACTCCTAGCATCACCGGTACTGCCGCTGCCGAAAGGGTGACGGGGCGGGCGGCGAGAAACCATGCTTTGATAGAATTTGTCTTTATCATCATATTGTTGCTTTTAAATTATAAGGAGCGAGGTTTTTGGGGAACCTCGCTCCTTGTTGTTATTCATTAAGAAAAGATTCGCTTCTATTTTGTTTCAGAAGAATCTCTTGTGGAAAAGATTCGCTTCCTAGTTGAAGAAGTTCCAGCTTACACCCATTCTGAAAACTCGCTGGTTCATCGGATAGTGAGGGGTGAAGAAGTAGTTCTTGTCGCCTTGTCCTGCATTCAGATGGCTCATCATCACGAAGAAGCGGGTGTGCTTGATGTGAACATTGGCGTAGGCATTGACGATAGGGTAGTTGCCCACCTTCACGTTCTTCTCGCCGTTGCCCTGCACGGTATATTGACCGATGTAAGGAGAATAGTCCGGAGCCTCGTAGCTGGTGAAGTATCTGGCATCAGCACCCAACTCGATATTCAGTACTTTTACCACCTTGAACTTGATGAAGAGGTTGGTATATACGTTGAGGTCTGGCACTGGCAGGGCACTCTTGCTGCTGGTATGCTGGTAGGTAATCATGTTCTGCCAGTTGAAAATACCGAACTTGAAGTCCTGCTGCAGCTGCGCTGTAATCAGATTGATGGCGTCGCCGCTCTGCATTGGTGTCACTGTCACGCCTGTGCGCAGACCATTTTCTGTAATCGTATATTGCTGTGAGAAATAAGTATAGTTCTTGATTTCATCCACAGCCACACGCAGCGTGGTGTTGGTCTTGCCGAATCTCAGAGTTCCCATGATGCGGGTATGGATAATCTTGCTCAGATCATCATCCCACCAGAGATGTCGGGCATGATACTTGCGATAGTAGAACGATGGCGTTTCGTGATGGATGAAAGCATCGCCTCTTACCTGTACGGTGTCACCCAGGAATGGCAGGTTGATGTCTGCGCTTCCATCAATGGCAAAGGTGCCGGCATCCACTCCGGTGAGTCCTACCTCGCCCACTACATTATAGTGAAGGGTCTTGCCCTGAGTCTTACTCAGCTGACCGCCTACGCTCAGCGCATGCTCGTTGAATTTCTCGAATCCGCCTTCTGTATTCGGCAGTTCGTAGTGGCGGAGGTCATAGCTGGCGAAAGCTTTCAGACCAGCCTTTGCCCACTTGCTGAATCCTTCGAGCGTTCCCATTGCCACGGTGTTCTTGATGCGCCAGTGGCGGGTCTGATCGTAGATAGAATCGCCTGTAAACTTGCCGGCATTGTAGTACTCCTTGAGATAGTAGTTCTGTGGAGTCTGGTAAGCCTGGTAGATGCGCTTGTAGTTATCAAACTGCACGGTGTGGATGAAGCTGGTTACCGGAACATATTCTGTCTTGTAGAAGAGTGAGTCCTGCGCTTTCTTCTTCTCTATGGAGAGCAGACTGTCTGCCATTGCCTTGCTGTTTACTGCAATTCGAGTGCTGTCGCTCTTGAAGTCCTGGGCTGCCTTGTTTGCAACTATTGCCTTGTTGTTCTTGGCAGGTTCATCGCCGGCAATCTTTGCATCTGTAGGGCGACCAGAGAACTGCTTCTTCTGGTTTTTGTCGAAAGCCTTTTCGTCAAACTCCCTGCCTTGTTCCCTTGCTTTCTTTCTTGCCTCCTCCTTGGCTTCCTCGGCTGCATTGTCCTTTGCTGACTCCATGGCGAATTTCTTGGCCTTGATTTCTTCCTCGGTCATCTTCACCTTGCGGCTGAAGCCCACATTGTAGCGGTGGGTGAAGAAGATGTGTTGATTGTCGTTGCGATTCCAGTTCTGCTGCAGCACGGTCGGTATTTCGTTGGTGGCGAAACTCTCGGTGAAAAGCTCCGGATGCTTGATGTAGTCATCATTGGTAATACCTCCGTTCTCCGTCACCTTCTGGTGGTTGGTGCTGAAAAGGAAGTGCGCCTGATAGCGGTCGCCCAGATAAGAAGTCCACATCGTATATTTGAAGTGCGCCGTGCTCTGTGCATCGTAGTAGCCGCGACCGTATTTGTAGTCGAATCGGAATCCGCCACCCAGCTGCTTGTTGGCATTCACCGCAAAGATTGCCTTGAAGTCATCCTCACCGTTGGTTCTGTCACCGCAGCTATTCAGCGTGATGTTGGTGATAGGCGAGTAGGTGTTGGTGAAGTGGAAGTCACTCACCGGGGTAACGATGTTGTCGTATGGCTCGGTGAAGATGAAGTTGCCCTGCGTATTGCGTCGGTCGATGAAGATGCGGTTGATGCGGGCGGTACCCATGTTGCCCAGGGTGTTGTACTCTCCGCGCAGTCCTTCCGTTAAGGTGGTATTCTGGTACATTGCCTGCATGGTGTCGACCATAGCAGCCCGGGTATCTCCAAATCTCTCATCCACAGTCCATACCCTGATTCCCTTCGGAATCTCCTTGTCGGTGCCCAGCGAGTCGGTGTTGATTCGGTTGCCGGTCTGTGGGCGGAACTGCGAGTCCTCGTTATTGTTGAAATCCGTAAAATCGCGTTGTGCCGCAACTGGTAGAGTTGCAGCACAAGCTAGGATTGTAGAGAATAATATTTTCTTCATTTCTTATTTATTGAATAAGCGGATGCAAGCCTATTTTGAATGGTCGGATGCAAACCTTTCTTATTTTTTGAATAGTCGGATGCAAACCTCGGCAATTTTCAAGACTACGCCGATGATCAGCAGTACATTGGCAATCGTGCGGTCGTCCATCTGTGTCCAGAGGATGACGCCTACGATGGCGAAGAGCATGAATCCAATGTTGAGCCAGTTTCTGGCTACGAGCATATTGCTCTTGTCTGCATACTCCAGTCTTCTGTGGTGGCGACGGTTTGGGCGCACGGCATAGCTGGTTTGTGGCTGTGTCTGAGACGCCTCGTGGCTCTCGCTCTGTGGCTGAGTCTTTGCGGTTTCCTCGCTCTGTGGGGTGTTTGTTATATTGTTATCTTTTGTCTGATCCATATTTTATAAGATGATTTTTATTTTCTAACAAGTTTGGTCAGATCATTGAAGATCTGGTCCTTGCGGTCGATGGTTCCGCGGCGGAACTTCCCGTAGATCTTAGCCAAGTCGTTTTTCTTCTTGGTCAAGGCATATTTGTCGGTAATCACTTTCTCTGCCGGCTCCTTGAAACCGGTACTTCTGCCTTCCTCGTAGTTGAATACGATTCGGGTCATGGAGAGGTGGAGATGGTTGTCGCTGATGGTTGCCACCAGCTGGTACTTGGTCTCAGTGCGGTCGAGAGAGATGAACGACTGATTGAAGACAAACCATTCGTCCATAATACAGGCGATGATCTGCTCGTTCTTGTTGTTTCTGTTCACCAGGGCGATGCGGCTGTTGATGTTTTGCTCATTCTTGATGAGCTTGCTCATATATTGGAAAACGATGTTGTAGATTTCGTCTGCACTCTTTCCGCTTGCCTGGGTGTCGAGAACAAATTCCACTTTTCCCTCGGCATTGAGCTGGATGGCTCCCGCCAGGTATTTCGGATCTTCCTTGAGCACCACGCCCTCGGCAGTCTTTTCCACCTTTTTCTCTTCTACCTCCTCTGTCATGGTTGGCACGACCCATCCCGCACCTTCTGAAGTTTCGGTAGTATTCTCCTTCTTGGTAGCAGGCACCAGCTTTGTAGCAGGCACCGAATTCTCAGTATTCTTCTTCAGCTTTTCTGCTTCCTGCTTCATTCTTTCAGCTTCAGCCTTCAATCTTTCAGCTTCCGCTTTCGTTTTCTCGGCTTCCGCCTTTACTTTTTCAGCTTCCGCCTTCACCTTGGCAGCTTCTGCCTGAGCTTTGGCTGCTTCCAGGGCCTTCTTGGCTTCCTCCAACTCTTTTTGCGCCTTTTCCAACTGCTGCTCAGGGGTAAGCACATTCTGCGCCTGCATGGTGAGAGCAGGAATCAGCATCAGTATTGAGATAAATATCTTTTTCATGATTGTTGTTTAAATGTTTAATGTCTTGTCCTCCTCGTCCGAGTATTAAGAACTCGGAGGCGCTTCTAACATACAAAGGTATAAAAATAACTTGATATATTTCTATAAGGAAGCGATTATTTATACATTCTTTTGCTAAGTTAACAATATTTTTTAGGGAAAACGCTCCTAGTTTCAAATATTTTCGTATCTTTGCAAAAAAATATAGCTATAATTATGGGATTATTCGGATTATTTAGCAACAAAAAAAAGGAAACTCTCGATAAAGGCCTCGAAAAGACCAAGGAGAGCGTGTTTGGAAAATTGGCGCGTGCGGTGGCTGGTAAGTCAACCGTAGATGATGACGTGCTCGATGATTTGGAGGAGGTGCTCATCACATCCGATGTTGGTGTGGAGACTACCGTGAAGATCATCCGACGTATCGAAGAACGCGTGGCAAGAGATAAGTATGTTTCTACCTCAGAACTCAACAGAATCCTGAGAGAAGAGATTGCAAGCCTCCTAGAGGAAAATCATACCGATGACAATGAAAACTGGGATTTGCCTTCCGATCATAAGCCATACGTGATTCTGGTAGTGGGTGTGAATGGTGTGGGCAAGACTACCACCATAGGAAAGCTCGCCTATCAGTTTAAGAAGGCTGGCAAGAAGGTGTATCTCGGTGCTGCCGATACCTTCCGTGCCGCTGCCGTGGAACAGATCAGCATCTGGGGCGAGCGAGTAGGGGTGCCAGTGGTGAAGCAGCAGATGGGTTCTGACCCTGCCAGCGTGGCCTTCGATACCCTGCAGAGCGCCAAGGCGAACGGTGCCGACGTGGTGCTGATTGATACTGCCGGACGCCTTCATAATAAGGTGAACCTGATGAATGAGTTGAAGAAGATCAAGGAGGTGATGAAGAAGGTGATGCCTGAGGCTCCGGATGAGGTGATGCTCGTTCTGGATGGAAGTACCGGACAGAACGCTTTTGAGCAGGCTAAGCAGTTTGCTGCCGTTACCAATATCTCTTCGCTCGCCATCACCAAGCTCGATGGTACGGCCAAGGGGGGCGTGGTAATCGGTATCTCCGACCAGCTCAAGGTGCCAGTGAAGTATATCGGACTGGGCGAGGGCATGGAGGATCTCCAGCTCTTCAATAAGTCTGAATTTGTTGACTCCCTATTTAAGCACTAGAATACAGGTGCTTATAGACTTTGAGAAAAGAATTAGATGAAGCTCGATGTAAAATAGTCGAGAAAAGAATTAGATTAAGATTATTATTAGGATAAGTAGGATAAGAATGAAGAAAAATCAGATAGATATAGTAACCATGGGTTGCTCCAAGAATCTGGTGGATAGTGAGACCTTGATGAAGCTTTTCGAGGACAATGGCTACCACTGCGTTCATGACCCGAAACGCCCACAGGGTGAAATTGCCGTCATCAATACTTGCGGCTTTATCGAGGATGCCAAGCAGGAGAGTATCGATACCATTCTGGAGTTCATCCAGGCTAAGGAAGAGGGACGACTCCGCAAACTCTATGTGATGGGTTGTCTCTCACAGCGCTACCAGAAGGAACTGGAGGCTGAGATGCCCGAGGTGGATAAGTTTTATGGTAAGTTTAATTATAAGGAGTTGCTCAAGGAACTGGGCAAGGCTGATGTGCCTGCTTGCAGTGGAACCCGCCATCTCACTACTCCTCATCATTATGCCTATATCAAGATTTCTGAAGGTTGCAACCGCCGCTGTGCGTATTGCGCCATTCCTATCATCACCGGCAAGCACGTTTCTCGTCCGATGGATGAAATCCTTGACGAGGTACGCCAACTGGTAGCCGATGGTGTGAAGGAATTCCAGATTATCGCCCAAGAGCTCACCTACTACGGCGTGGACTTGGACGGCAAGCATCACATCACCGAACTCATAAGCCGCATGGCGGATATTCCGGGTGTGAAGTGGATCCGTCTGCACTATGCTTATCCTAACCAGTTCCCGCTCGATTTGCTCGATGTGATGCGCGAGAAGCCAAACGTATGTAAGTATCTTGACATCGCCCTGCAGCATATCAGCGACAATATGCTCAACAGAATGCATCGCCACGTGAGCAAGCAGGAAACCATCGATCTGCTCAAGACCATCCGTGAGCGTGTGCCGGGCATTCATATCCGCACTACTCTGATGGTGGGATTCCCTGGCGAGACTCAGGAAGACTTCCACGAGTTGCTCGAATTCGTTCGTACTCAGCGCTTTGAGCGTATGGGTGCCTTTGCTTATTCTGAGGAGGAGGGTACCTACAGTGCCAATAACTACGAGGATGATGTTCCTGCCGAGGTGAAGCAGCGCCGTCTTGACGAACTGATGATTCTGCAGCAGGAAATCAGCGCAGAGGTAGAGGCTGAGAAAGTGGGCAAGATACTGAAGGTGATTATCGACCGCAAGGAGGGTGATTACTATATCGGAAGAACCGAATTCTGCTCGCCAGAGGTGGATCCTGAAGTGCTGATCAAGGCAGGAGAGAAGCGTCTGCGCGTGGGTTGCTTCTACAATGTGAAGATTACCCAGAGTGAGGAGTTTGATCTCTACGGAGAAGTGGTAAAGTAATATGGGAGGTAATATTTTGACATCAGAATGAATAACAAGGAGTATATTGCAGAACTTGCTCAGCAGACTGGCTATCCACAGGACGACACCCAGAAGATGGTGCGCAAGGTGATAGATGCTATGATTGCTGAATTTGAGGATGGTGAGGCTGTCTCTATCCCCAACTTTGGTACGTTTGAAGTAAAGAAGCGCTTGGAGCGTGTGGTTGTTAATCCTACTACCAAGAAGCGCCAGCTTGTTCCGCCTAAGCTCGTACTCGGCTTTCGCCCTGTGGCCAGTGTCAAGGAAAAACTGAAGAATGGAGGTGAAGACTATGAGTAAGATTAGTTTAAGCGACTTGGCGCAGCGCCTGGCAGAGAAGTCGGGAATCAGTCTGCAGGATGCCGAATTGTTTATCAGAAAGATGTTTGATGTTGCCAACGAGGGGCTTCAGTCTGATAAGCTCGTGAAGATGAAGTGGCTGGGTACTTTCAAGGTAATGGCGGTGAAGGATCGTGAAAGCGTGGATGTGAACACGGGCGAGCGAATCCTCATCGAGGGCCGTGACAAGATTTCCTTCACGCCCGATAATATTCTGAAGGAGATTGTGAACAAGCCTTTCGCCCAGTTTGAGACCGTTGTGGTGAATGATGGTGTTGATTTCGATGAAATCGACAGAAAATTTGAAAATGCTGAAGAGGATGGTCCTGTATCCGATTCTACGTTAGAGTGTGTTTCTGATTCTGAAAATTCTTCCGTGGAATCTTTTGTTGAACAGGATTCTTCTGCAACAAGTGGTGTGATAGATTTTTTGGATGAAGAAAACGCTGCTCCTGTTAGCGATGAAATGATTGTGATAGGAGAGAGATTGTCTCAGGAAAATGTTGCTGAACCGGAAGAAAAGAAACCGGAAGGATTAGAACCTGCAGCGACAGAACCTGCAGCGACAGAACCTGCTGTATTTAAACCTGCAGTATCTGAACCGGTAGAATCTGAATCTGCAACTTCTGAATTGGAAACAAAGGAATCTGAAGTTCCAGCTCAGAATGAAGTTGAGTCTGTTGTTTCTGATGAAGAAAAAGAATCGACATTAACAGAGGAAACTCCTATTGCAGAGAAAGTTCCTTCTGGTGAGGATAACTCTATTACAGAAACTCCTATTGTAGAGAAAGTTCCTTCTGATAAGGAAAACTTTACAGAAACTCCTATTGAAGAGGAAGCTTCTTCAGATGAGGAAACTCCTTCTTCAGATGAGGTAACCGATAAGCGACATGTTGTTTTGCCTCGTTATCTGGTTATTGCAGCGAGCGTAGTATTCCTGGCAATGATAGGAGGCTTTGGCTGGTTTGCTTTTAATTATGGCAAGATGGCTGCCCAGCGTGATCATCTCGCTCTACAGTTGGATAATTACCAGCAGATTGCGGCAGAGAAGAAGGCGCCAACCAAGTCTGCTTCAACGCAGGAAGAAATTCTTCGCAAAAAGGCTATCGAGGATAGTATAAGAATGGCGCAGGCAAGCGAAGCTGTCAAAAAAGCCGAAAATGCCGAACAGAATATGGGTGCTGCCGCAGACAATCAATCAATTGATGCAAAATCGCCTGAGGCTAAGAAGAATTTGGAAGCCAAGAAACTCGCTGATGCAAAGAATTTGGCTGATGCGAAAAGGCAGGTTGATGCAAAGAAACTTGCAGAAACCAAGAAGCAGCAGGAGGCTAAAAAACTTGCAGAAGCTAAGAAGAAAGAAGAAGCCAGAAAGCAGACTGAAAAGCATGCTGCCCAGGCAAGCAGCAAATACGACCAGGATGCCCGTGTTCGAACCGGAGCCTATCGTATCATTGGTGTTTCCGAGGTTGTTACGGCAAGAGAAGGACAAACCATCAAGTCGCTCAGCCAAAAGTACTTAGGTCCAGGAATGGAATGTTACGTAGAAGCTCTGAATGGTAATTCCCTGTTGAAGCCAGGTCAGAAAGTCAAGATTCCGAAGTTGGAATTGAAGAAAAAGAAATAATTTTAAAGAAATTATTTGAAAATACAAAAGGAGGGTGTGTCATAAGTCTATGGCGCACCCTCTTTTATGTT
>NZ_QSQJ01000053.1:0-245 GCF_003436715.1 Prevotella sp. TF12-30
CCGTGCCCAACCTTTGTCCAGATATGGCAAAGCGAGCATCCTGACAACATATTCGTTATGTCATTAAATTCCGGTCAAACCATGGGCTTAGGAATGGATATCGAGAACGTAGATTATCGCAATCTCGCTCCAACTTACCTTCCTTTCCATCCGTTGGTAGAGTTAGGTCTAGACAAGTTCCTAGATGCTGTCAATAAACTATATGTAGAACTCAATTCCCATTGTCCTCTGAAACTCTGGAAAGA
>NZ_QSQJ01000053.1:255-20612 GCF_003436715.1 Prevotella sp. TF12-30
ATAAACTATATGTAGAACTCAATTCCCATTGTCCTCTGAAACTCTGGAAAGACCGTCTAGTAGCTGTATGGGGACAAGAAACAAAATAAAATAGCAATATATCAATGAATAAAGAAGATAGAAATTCCTTTAGAAAGGAGATAATCGGCAAGTTAGAAGAACAATGGGCTAAGAGTAATAGCCCTGAAGACGACCTCTTCTATTACCACCCTTCCGAAGATAAAATAGTCTTATCTCATGCCTTGTTCTGGGTAATGACCCAAAACATAAAAGGTAAGGTAGGAAAGGAAAAGTACTTATTGCTTCTCCGCCAATATCAGGAAGAGATGCTTGAAGCATACTTAACGGAATCAGAAGATTTCAAAGACTTGCTTCACTATTGTAACGTCATGTACAATGCCCTTCCTGTAATCCTTCGAAGCATGTACGATTTCCGTATCAATTTAGATGCTCGTAAGCTAGCTGCCATAACGATCGTCGCTGGCGGTTATGGTGGTGATATGCCCGAAGACCAGGCGTATGATCTCCTCGATGATATAGACTTCTATTATAATAAGGTAAAGTGCCGCAAGATAGAAAAGCTCTTACCGGTATTGAGCAAACTGGTGATAGAAGAACAAAAGTTACTTTAGCTTGTATGGAGGAATGCTTCTGACTCTATAATATAGTGGGGACGCCGTAATGGTAATATACTATGTTCTCACTTTTTGAGAGCTGCAAGTTGAATGACATTAATTTTGGCGATTATATAGAAGATATACTCCCCGACAGATGGAGGGGGAGCAAGACTTTTACAATATATAGAATAATATGATATTACTATGGGATTGAGTTCAAATGTTTTATGGCATCAAACTAAAAAGGACGGTTTGATGGGCATTCTCAAGGCAAAGAAATTGTATTTTTCTTATAGTTTGGAAAACATATTGTCTTTTAGAGAGATAGGAGGAATAGCTTTTCCAATGATAAGTCTTTGTGATTTGCCTTTGTCTGAATTTACTGATTCAAAATGGGCATATGGAGATTATGCTATTGGATTGTCTAGAGAATGGGGAGAGAAAAACGGTTTTAATCCAGTTTGCTATTGTCATGCTAATTCTGATTATAAGAAAAGAATGATTAATAGGCTTGTAGAGGCTGCAGCATCAAAAGATAAGTCTGTAATTGAAAAAGCTATGTTTCCCTTTGCTTATATGAAATTAGTAGAAGGAGTTTTGCTTAATAGAAGATATAAAAAATATCGTTTTTATGATGAAAAGGAAGTAAGACTAGTTCCTCATCAGGAGGATATTAAAGGCTACGAACTGTGCCTTTTTGAGAGTCAGTATCAAGATTTTAAAAAGAGATATAAAAAATCAATATTGGATAAAAACGGTGTGAACTTTTCTTTTTCGGATGTAAAGTATATTATTGTTGGTAACGAGAATAATCGCAAAGAAGTGCAAGGAGTATTGGCAAAACAAACGGAAGATTGTTCACATATTGTTATTTTGACAAAGCAACAAGTTTTAGGTGATATCGTAGGAAATAATCATAATGAGGAATTACCTATGTTAAATATAGAACCCATTAAGACTTCTGAGTTAGCTTTGAAAATTGGCAAAGAGTTTTTCAAAAATTAAAGTTTAAAACTATGGCATCTCAAAAGAATGTTTTTATACTTCTTGGCAATGGTTTTTCTATTGATATGATGAAAACCATAGGTAAGTCTGATGAAATAAATTTGAATAATTTATTTGCATGTGGCGCAGATGTGCCATGGCCAGAAACCGAAACGCCTGGTTTCCTTTCATTTCAAAATTGTCCCAATTTGTGGACATTGGGTGCACGTCCTTATCTTGATAAGGAGCTAGCTCTGGAAATAATAGAAGAAGTTATTACATGTGCCAATATTTTACCGCAGCGTACGGAGATTAAGGACAAGATTTATATACGTGCTTATAATGAATTAGAACAATATTTGATGTCTCTTTTTGTCTATTATACACGAAAAGTCGATATTACAAAAGCTAAAGGAAAACTTAAAAGTTGGGGATGGACTAAATATTTGAGGCAGCTGAATGCAGATAGTAATATAAAGACGGTCAGTATAGTGTCTTTAAACTATGATGTTTGGCTGGAAAATTTGTTGGATATGTTTTCTATACCTTATAGTATAGATGGCTTTTCTTCGACAAAAGAAAAAATACACATCTACAAGCCTCATGGCTCTATTGCTTTTCATTCAACAAAACGTGACAGGGCGGCATATAGTATTCCTGATCGTAATTCTTTTGATAATCATAAATTAGATGAGTTTAGATATGACAACAAGAATTTGGATTGTTTGAATATTATAAATGCACTTATTCCTCCAGCAGGTGACTCTTCCCGATTAAAACAATCTTGGTCTGCGGATATACGTAATCACATAAAAGTTTTGGCAAAGACTTTGAAGAAAGATGACAGTGTAGTTATCTGTGGTGTCTCTTATTGGCATGTTGATCGCAAAGAGATAGATACATATCTTTCGGAGATGCCCAGTGATATAAAGCATTTGGTTATGGTGAATCCTAATCCACCAGAGGTACTAAATGCAGTACTTATGACATTGTTTGATCAGTATGTAGTAATTCCAAATTCTACTAATTTAATGAAATTATGAAAAGGTTTAAACGACATGAGACAGATTTTACGATAGCTACTCTTTGGGAGTTTAAAAGTTTAGATAAAATCAATTTGAATCCAAAGTACCAAAGAAGTTCAGAGGTGTGGAATATAGAAAAGCAATCTTTTCTTATTGATTCAATTGTTAAGAACTTTCCTATTCCGCCAATCTTCCTTCATGAATTCATAGATCAAGATTCTGGCAAAACGAAATATGACGTTATAGATGGCAAACAACGTTTGACATCTATATTTAAATTTATAGAAGGTAATTTGGCTTTACCAGTAGATTCTTCTGATGATGGCTATTGCGAGCAGTTTATAGATGGTACATACTTCAAGGATTGGGCGAAACCGGATTATGTAGATATTAAACGTGAGTTTTGGCAGTATCAGATTAGCGTTGTATTTATCGATTCGGATGAGGAAGAGACTATAAATGCTGTTTTCGATAGGTTGAACCGAAATGGTGAACCACTGTCTGCACAAGAGTTTAGAAAAGCGATGTATAGCCAATATAAGTTGTATGAATTATTGTCAACATTGCCAGAAGTGAATCCTTTTAATCATATTCTTAATAGATTAGATAAAGTAAGATATGAAGATATAGAGTATTGTTCTGAGCTATATTTCTCATTGGCAGAAGGCAAGGTTGTTGATAGTAATAAATCCCAGCTTGATGTATTATATAAGAAATACTTTATTGATAATGCTATGGATGATGAACTTATGGAAGGTGTGAAAGAAGCATTCATAGAGACTGCATCTATTTTGGATACTCTTATAAAGGATATGCAACTCTATTATAAAAATAGTGTTTCTCATCTATATGCAATGTGGATGTTTGCTTACTATTTATTTACAGAGGATAAAGATGTAAACTTATACAAGAAGTGTTTCTTGGAATTTTATACGAAGGTTAAGCTAAAGGAAACGAATCCATATATACAAAAGTATATTCAGTCTATGCAGCAATCTACAAAGTCGATTGGGTCTCGAAAGAAGAGATTTGAAGCTTTGCTGGGATATATGAAAGAAAATGTAGAAAAGTAAATTTCTGTGTATGTCAAGCAATTTGAAGACTTCAAGTGCCTTGTTGACTATTTGGAGTTTGTTGCCAAACAAATGAGGAGATAATGTTATGGAAACAATCATAAGTATATTGTTAGCACTCTTGAGTGCTTTTCTTGGAGGTTATTTCGGAGCATGGTTTCAACATAGCTTCCAGAACCGAAAAGTGAATAAGGTGCGCAAGATAGCAATCAAGGCATTGGATGTGTTCTGTCGCTATGTCAAGCAAGGACAAACTTTCGACAAGGCAGCTTCAGAATTCAATAATTCCCTTGATGTTGTGGAGAAGAGAGCCGTTCTTGTAGCTTTGTGCAAGTTAGGCATTCCTGTTGTTAAGCCTATAAATGACTTATTTCAAATAGAAGATGTGAAGTTTGAGCATAAGTTAATCGATAAGGATACTTTAGAGTTGATGAAGGGGCAAGTTAACAAGGGAAACTGCGATGATATATTCTTTTCTGATGTAGATGCCTATTTCTCATCTAATACAAGATTATTGGCTGTACGAGCTGTGGCAAAGAAATATGTGGATTTAGTTTTTTCCACGTGTAAGTGCGATAAGGAAAAGCAAGTCGTTAATTATTCTGTAAATATGTCGTTGTTGTTTACGCCAGGAGAGTTAAACATCATTAATGTTTTTAGAAAACGTTCCTGTTGGCAAGATTATTTTGATGAGAACGGAAAGGCTATTCCTGAAAAGATGGAGGAACTCAAGACAGAGATAGATTTAGGTCTTTGGGATACTTATTTATTTTGGGATTGGGAAGCTTATCAGAACTTGCAAAATCAAAATTATTTGGCGGGTGTTATAGCTAATGCGATGAATGCAAATATACAAAATTCTATCAAATTAGATAATCAAAAACAACCATGAAAGGCAGTAATAATGCGCCAGCCGACAAACAATCGCAACTCTGTTGCGTAAACAAATATCGGCAGCCCTTTAGGGCACAGGCTCCGCTGACGATGCCAAAACTCTGGCGGAGGCTATAGCGCAGCCAGCTACATCCTCTCGTCCCTGAGGGAAGAGAGGCTTGGTGAGAAAGGTGGAGCTCCCTTTGGCTAAAGGGAGACGGAGGGATTCGAAAAGATGACTTCTTTAACGGTAAAGAAGGTTTCTGTCCCCTGTAAGGGGAACCGAAAGGGTCTTAAAGACCATTGAGGGATGATTTTAGAAAACATGTTATTGATCAATAAATAATAATTATATGAAAGGAATAGTATTAGCAGGTGGTAGCGGTACACGCTTGTACCCTATCACCAAAGGAATCAGCAAGCAGCTGATACCTATCTTTGATAAGCCGATGATATACTACCCAATATCAGTATTGATGTTGGCAGGTATCCGTGAGATACTCATTATTTCAACACCATTTGATTTGCCAGGTTTCAAGCGCCTCTTAGGCGATGGAAGCCAGTTTGGTGTGAAGTTCGAGTATGCAGAGCAGCCATCACCAGATGGCTTAGCCCAAGCTTTCATTATCGGAGAGAAATTCATTGGTAATGATTCCGCTTGCCTCGTATTAGGCGATAATATCTTCTATGGTGCAGGATTAAATCAGATGCTGCATCAAGCAGTTGTAGATGCAGAACAAAATAACAAGGCTACCGTTTTTGGCTATCGTGTAAGTGATCCGGAACGATATGGAGTTGCTGAGTTTGATGAGCAAGGCAATTGCCTGAGCATTGAGGAGAAGCCTGAACATCCAAAGAGCAACTATGCAGTGGTAGGCTTATACTTCTATCCTAACAAGGTGGTAGATGTAGCTAAGCATATTAAGCCATCCGCTCGTGGTGAGTTGGAAATCACCACCGTTAATCAGGAGTTCTTGAAGGATAAGCAGCTGAAGGTACAGACCATGGCAAGAGGATTCGCCTGGCTCGATACCGGAACCCATGATTCCCTTTCTGAGGCATCAACCTTTATAGAAGTTCTGGAGAAGCGACAGGGTTTGAAGGTAGCTTGCTTGGAAGGAATCGCATACCGTCAGGGTTGGATTACCGCAGAACAGTTGAGAGAGAATGCTCAGCCTATGCTGAAGAATGACTATGGCAAGTATCTCCTTTCAATACTTGAAGAGAAAAATCAAACACTAAGAAAGAATTTAGAATATTAGAAAACAATGAATATAATCAAAACTGATATTGAAGGCGTTCTCATTATAGAGCCACGCCTCTTCCGTGACGCTCGTGGCTACTTCTTCGAGAGCTTCAGCGAGCGAGAGTTTGAAGAAAAGGTTGCCCCAATCCTGGGACACAGTGTTCACTTCTGCCAAGACAATGAGTCTATGAGCAGCTATGGTGTAATGCGAGGCTTGCACTTTCAGCGCCCACCATATACCCAAAGCAAATTGGTACGCTGCGTAAAAGGTAGAGTGCTTGATGTCGCAGTAGATATTCGCAAAGGATCACCAACCTATGGCAAGCATGTGGCAGTAGAGCTGACAGAAGACAATCATGTCCAGTTCTTCATTCCAAAGGGCTTTGCTCATGGTTTCGCCGTTCTCTCTGAAACTGCAGTTTTCCAGTACAAGTGTGATAACTTCTATCATCCAGAGGCTGATGGAGGTATCTCTATTCTCGATGATACCCTCGGTATCGATTGGAAAATCCCAACAGAACATGCCAATCTCTCAGAGAAAGATACGAAGCATGCGATGTTGAAGGACTTTGATAGTCCGTTTTGCATCAACGTGGATTTATATAAATAATATCCTGTTGATTCGATTACAACATATTTCTGGTATACAATCAATGGTAATAAAACGGATAGTCGTAGTTAAATGAATGCCAATTGAATGAGTTTTATGAGTATTGATGAGTGTGTCTTTATTATAATTATATTGATTGTGAAAAAATATAATATCGTAATATTGACAAAACAAATTTACAATATATCGGATTAAAACTGTTTGTACAAGTTCGTAGCACAGAAAGAAAATCCTGCAACATCAAAACTAAGTGTTGGATTTTTAGTTTAAAATGAGGTGCAAAAATTTTATTGATAAAGGAAAATGATATGAATAGGCATCAATTGATGAATATCGAAGAATTTTGCAATACTTTCGGTTATTCACAAGAAGATTTGAATTATTCCTATAAGTTATTGGCTAATTTTAGTATATTGGCCAATTCTTATAGCCATGATACTATAACTTGTGATGTTCAGGACTCGATTGCAAACTGTAATATTAACGGAGCTTCATTTGATGGATTTGCCATATTGCTTGATGGGCAAATCCTTAATAGCGTAAAGGCAATTGAAGATATATTTCGGGTTAATGATAGTGTGAAATCTGAGATTGTTATAGTAAAGTCTGTATTGAAAGGATTAAATAATGATATTTTCAAACAATATTTGAGTAATATAAAGCAAGTGTTTTCCGTTGTGCTAGGCGAAGTAGATACTAGTAATTGTTCTTCCGTAGTACAGTCTACTGATACGATATCTTGTTTATATAATCAATGTGTAAAGACTTCCAATCCTTTGCCAGATTTAAATTTATATATTGTAGCAGATGAGTTGAAGGCATCTGACAAGAAAAAAATAAAAGAACAATTAGAATCTTTATTTAAGTCTGATAAGGAATCTTTTTCACAAATAAATAGTTTTGCCTTAGATACAGCTGAACTATTGACGTTTTACTCTCGAACGAAAATTCGTGAATCAGTAGAGATTGAACCCTATAAAACATCTATTCCTTTACCTTCTATTCATGGTATCAAGGATGCATTGATAACAGTGGTATCATTTTGTGAGTTTAAGAAATTATTGATAGCCGATAATGGTAGCATAAAAACTTCTATATTCCACGATAATATTCGAGCATTTCAAGGAAAAACGATAGTTTCCAAACAAATGGGAGAAACTTTAAAACAAGGAAAATTTGATCAATTTATAGCTATGAATAATGGTATTACTATCATAGTGAGTGAGTTGAAGCATACCCAAGGAGGTAAACTTGAATTGGTGGATTATCAAATTGTTAATGGTTGTCAAACATGTCATGTCCTATATAACAATAGAGACCTTGATGGAATTGGTGATCTTTTGTTGTTGGTCAAGATAATTTGCTCTACAGATGAGAATGTTCGCAATTCTGTCATAATGGGTACTAATAGCCAGATAGAAGTAAAGCGTGAACAATTAATCGCTTTGACTGGTTTGCAGGAGCGAATTGAAGATTATTATGCAAAGATTCGAGCTAATGATAATGGCCTGGAGCCATTGTATTATGAACGCCGTTCAAAACAATATGTAACAGAAACAAAGGTGCCGCAAAATAAAGTCATAACCATTCCTATTGAAATTATGTCTTTTGGAGCCATATTTTTGTCAAGTCCTCATTATGTTTCAGGCTACTATAGTCAAATCATAGAAAACTTGAAAAATAAGGGACGTGGTATTTTTTCTGATGCATACAGGGTTGATTCATATTATACAAGTGGCTTGATGTTTTATAAGTTGTCACAACTTTTTGGTAGAAATCAGATTCCAAATAGGTATAAACGTTTAAAGTATCAAATACTTTATGCATCTCGGCTTGTAGCTGAAATAAATTATAGAGAAATGCCACCATTGGAATCTGCAGAAATTGAGGATTATTGTGAATATTTAAACAAGTTGTTTTGTAATGATGTAACATGTCGTAAATGTTTTGGTACTGCTATTGAAATTATAGATTCAGTTGTCTCAGGAACAATTACCGATAGTATCGCACAAAATAAAGAGGTTACCGATAATATAGCAAAGAAAATAAAAGAATTAAGTGAGATAAAGGAACGTACATCATCTGCTAATGTACAAGAGTATAAATTACAAGATTTTTTAAGACTTCTTGATAGTAATAAGGAGTCTTATTTTGAAACTGATAGTTTTAAGTTGGCTATCGATACATTAGCAAAGCAAGTTGAGTATGCTGAAAATGAAATAGTCATAGTCGCAGGGCGTATTTTAAACCCATATATCAATCACTCAAAAATAATTCATAATATAACAAATTTTTTAGATAAAGGAAAATTGACGCTAGTTTTGTATGGAAGTTTGAACGAATTAACAAAATCCTCTTTGCTTTCTCGTCTTGCTTTGTTGAAAACAAACGGCAAAAATGTAGTATTTAAATATTTAAGCATAAAACCGACAATTACTTATAATAATCAAAAGCTTAATTTTAATATGTATGCCTTTGATGGTAAGTCTCTACGTGTTGAACTTCAACGGAGTTATAATACTGGAAGAGTATGGCTCAATTCTCCTGATATCGTTAATAAATACGTGAAAGAAGTAAATGTATGTATCGATAAAAATGGAGAAGATATAGACATAGTAAGAAAGTTTGGTTATTAAATGGTATTGGGCATGAATAATGAAGAAATATATAAGCTGCTTGATTTTGCACCATTAATGCAATTGGCTGCAGGATTTTATATAGTGTTCATAGCAATAGAATACAAGCATTCTTTTGCTGCCTTGTTGTCACGGCATTTTATGAATTTTAAGCAACAGCTTATTGATAGATATCGATCTTTTGAAGTAGAAGAATTCGAATTGGATATTTTTGCAAAGCGTGAACATTACCAAACTGGTGAGGGAAAGAAGGCACTTGAACAGACCAAAGCAAAACGAGAAAAGCTTGCTGCGTTAATCGCTGATAAGAAAGTCGTACTTTTTGCATATATTGATAAAGTTTGTCGATGTGATGTCTTTCGATATTTAAGTATCTATATGTTCATTTATTGCCTTGTGATACTTTTTGTGTCTGGGCTAATGAGTGTGCATTTTATGGCAATTGTTGACTATGTTGCTTATTATACTCTATTGTCTTATATCATTATGGTAACAAGTGTTATTTTAGGTTGGTTTGTACATTGTATAGACAAGCGTACGATATTATGGCTTTTCATAACTTTGTTCATATCTTTTTTTTCACTAATAGTCCCTTTCGAATGTATAGCTTATATTCATTTGGGATGGGATAATGAAATAAAACTTTTTGTAAAGAATGGATCTGTAATAGCATCAGCTTTTCTCCCTTATGTGACATTTTTATTATTCATTATCCTTTTTGCTAAAAGTTCTTTTGCAATTAAAAGAAAATGTAAACATGAAGAAGTTGAAGTTATCAATATGTACAAGGATTTGAAAAGTGAAATAGAAGCTATGAATGGTCAAGTAAAACAGGAAGAACGTGAGAAGGCATTAGTAGAAGGATAGAACTATTTTAGTTTTTTTAATCCGTAAATGATAGTATAAATTTTATAAGACCTATAATATGGCAACACAAAGAAAAGTTTTTTTAGAAAAAGAGATAGATGCAGTTTGGGAAAAAGCTGCGAAACAGCCAAATAATAATCCAGATGTTTTCCGAAAGGATTATGCTGGTGCTTGGATAAGGCGTGAGGATTATGGCAAACGTAATATGCCTTATGGATGGGAAATAGACCATCTAAAGCCTTTGGCTAAAGATGGAACCCATGATTTGGATAACTTGTATCCTGTACATTGGAGAAACAATGAATCTAAAGGTGATGATTATCCTCGTTGGAAAACAGTTTTAAGCTCGAAAGAAAATAAAAATGTAGAATCAGATAAAAGATGGAAGGTAGATGAATAGCATTGGTATTCTTTATACATTAAGGAATTCTTCTGAACCAAGTAAAAATAATGTTTCAGCAGAATTACATATTAATTATTGGAAAGTGCCCATTCGAAATGGTGCCTATAAAAGGTTTCTCGATTTTGGTATTTTTATTAACGATGTTGCGAGAGATGTAAGTTCTGTAAGTTTTTATTTTCCTTTTAAGGTTGAGGCTCAATCTTTAAAAGATCTAGGTGAAAGCTTATCTAAAAGTGAGTTGCTATGTACCCTGTTTAATAACGACTATGTTGTTCGTAATATTAATGGATCACCTAGTTATTTCTGTATTTCACCATCTTCTAATTCAGAAAAAGCGCATCCTTTTTGGTTGTATGTTCTTGGTGAAAACAATTTCAAGGTCTCGGATATTAAGCCAAATGGTTCTATAGTAAATGTACAGATATTATCGACTCCCAAGAAAAACGGTGGTATTCAACCTGCTTCAAATGATAAAAAGCCTAAAAGAAATTTGTATTTCCGCTTTCGAGTAGAAGATATACCAGAGAATAGTGTCTTTTATGAAGAAAATATATCGAATGATTTTTTGCAAAGTGCTTTCTCTAAGACTGAAATGATAGATTTCCGCATCAATGAAGTAAGGGAAATGAATCCAAAAGCTTATGAGGAGATAACAAAGGACAAAACGTTTTTGCCTTTTAGTAAAATTCATTTCTTTTTTGTTGGTTCTTCCGAGGATGAGCAAATTGCAGGAAATACAGATTATAAAGATTGTAGGCTCTTAAACTATGATAGATGGCAAGCCTATATAGGAGATAACTATGATAATACAAGAAAATTGATAGCCTATCATTGGTGTTGGAAAGGTGATGCTAATGACCAAACACGAGATAGATATAGTATTTTTATAAAGACTGTATATAAGTCAATCAAATGGAAAACGATATTAAAATATTGTAGCGTCGTGTTTGGTTTAAGTCTTGTTTCTGCAATTGTATGGGATGCGATAAAGGCTTTTCCATGTTTTATAAATTGGATTGTTGAACTCTGTAAGTAAACATATGTCAACTCAAACACAGATAATAACAAGCGAATAGCGAAGAATACGTTGCTTCTTTATTTCGAATGCTGTTCTTGATTGTTGTATCATAGTTTATGAGGCGATGTATATAGCAAGAATATTGAAATGATAGAGAATATTATGAGTGAAGAACAATACAACGGATTGCTGAAAGCCTACACAAAGGAGGCTTTAGCAAGTATGACAAGTATGATAAAGGCAGATATACGCAGTAGGTTTCCCGAACCTTATGCAAATATGTATTGCCAGCAGTTTGATAATTTCAAGAATGTTGCAGATTTCTTTGAATTTGCAGCAAAGTTAATGAGGAGATAACAATATATTTATTACCAGTCTTTGTTTTTCTCAGACTTATGTAAATAAGCATCAAACATTGGCATATAGTATAGTGTCCCCAGGCGGTCCCATCCCGCATAATATGGTGAAGACCTTTGATGGTCCGCCAACCTTAGAGCGTAGCGGTTCTGAGCACCGAGTAGGGCGGTTTCCTCCCTCGCTCCTGAGGAGAGAGGGTCGGGGGGAGAGGTGGAGCCCTCTTTAAGGGTAAAGAGGGACGGGGTGATTTTCGAAAAAATATCTCCTTAAGGAGACGAGGTAAAAGAAAAAGATTTATGCATAATTTCAACGACATACAAATCATTATCATGGCCGGTGGCGTAGGCAGCCGCTTCTGGCCAATGTCAACCCCCGATTACCCAAAGCAGTTCATTGATGTGATGGGTGTGGGTCGTTCCCTCATACAATTGACAGTAGATAGATTGAAACCAATCTGTCCTGTTGAGAACATGTGGGTAGTGACAAACGAGAAATACATTCGCATTGTCAAGGAGCAAATCCCTGACATGCCAGTCGATAACATATTAGCAGAGCCGGAGGCTCGCAATACCGCTCCATGTATTGCTTATGCCTGCTGGAAAATCCAGAAGAAGCATCCTGATGCCAACATCGTGGTGACACCATCCGATGCCCTGGTGATCAATACTTCGGAGTATCAGCGAGTGCTCAGCAAGGCTTTGAGCTATACATCCGATAAGAACGCCATCGTTACCATCGGTATCAAGCCAAGCCGCCCGGAAACAGGCTATGGCTATATCGCCGCAGCAGAGCCAACATCCGTAGATGAAATCTACAAGGTTGAGGCTTTCAAGGAAAAGCCAAACCTGGAAACAGCCGAGCAATACCTTGCCGCTGGCAATTACTATTGGAACGCCGGAATCTTCGTATGGAACATCGATACCATCAGCAAGGCAATCCGTACCTTCCAACCGAATCTTGCCAGCATCATGGACGAGATGGCACCTTCTTTCTATACCGAACAGGAGAAAGAGGTAGTTGGCAAACTCTTCCCAACCTGCGAGAAGATAAGCATCGACTATGCCGTGATGGAGAAGTCAAAGGAAATCTATACCTTGCCAGCCGAGTTTGGCTGGAGTGATTTAGGTAGCTGGGGCAGCCTCCGTACCCTGCTACCACAGGATGAGGCTGGCAATGCCAAGGTAGGCAAGGACATTCGCTTGTATGAATGTAAGAACTGCGTGGTACATGCAGCCGATGAAAGCAAGGTGGTAGTTCAAGGCTTGGATGGCTATATCGTAGCCGAGAAGAATGGACAACTACTTGTCTGCTCATTGAAAGAGGAGCAGAGAATTAAAGAATTTGGCATGTAATAAAGCTTAGGCATGTGTTTGGTGGAGATTCGTTGATAAAAGAACGTAAAATTCAAAATGATTATAGTATGGATAAAATAACAAGATTCAGAGCATATCAGTTAGGAGTAAAAGGTGCTTCTTTTACACTAGCAGTAGATGATGACTTTACTCTGATAGAGGCAAGGTTAAACGATTGTAATAGAGCAAACGTATTCAATGAAATGCGAATTGCTGGAGCGAAAAGCTTATCGTTACTGCATATTACAAGTTGGGATGTAGACCATTGTAATCCAGACGAACTATATGATATTCTGCATGTTCTAAAACCTCAAAGAATTCAATATCCAGGATATCGACCTGATTCAGATAGTGGCAAGAAATCATTAAAGATGATAAGCGATTATCTTTCACAAAAACAAATTCGCGGCAGTGAGATTTCCCCTAAATATGTCAATGCTTTGGAAACAGGTGAGTCTGCAAGGTTCTCAACAATTCTCTATAATCCAACGACGGAATATGAAAAGCATAACGACATGTCGATAGTCGCTCTCTTTAGGAAAGGGCGGTTTACAGTATTAAGTTTGGGCGATTGTGAGAGTCCTGAAATAGCTAATACAATTATGAATTGCAGTATCGCAAATAGCGAAACGGATGTGATGCTTATGGCACATCATGGGGCTGACAATGGATTTACGACAGAAGAGTTTATTAAGAAAATAGCCCCCAAAATAGCAATATGTGCCTGTGATTATGACAATCAGTATGATCATCCTCGTAAGGAAGTTAGAGAAATTCTCCATAATAATGATGTGAGATTTTTTACAACTAAGACAGGAGACGTGCTTATTGTTTGTGATGTGGATAACAATGTACACGTTACCAATTATATAGGAAATGGAACGAAGGTGAGCTCAACCTTTGAATTTAGACCAAAATTCAAAATCAAATAATGAATTCCGAAATAGCATTAGCATTGTCTGGAGGTGGTTATCGTGCTGCGATGTTCCATTTAGGTACTTTGAGTTATTTGAAACATGTCGCATTGCCTAATGGAAAATCCATCCTTGATGTTGTAAATACAATATCTACAATATCAGGAGGCTCAATAACAGGTTTGTGGTATATGATGAATTATTGCGGCTCTAATGATATAGAACAGAGTTTCAAAGATTTGTTTTATATTTTACGTGATAAAGATTTGCCGAGGTCTGTACTGAATGCTTTCCTTGCTAAGGGAAATGAAAATACATCCTTGATAAAGGAGACTATAAAGTTTTATGATCAGATATTCTTTCACGATCAAACTTTTGGATTGTTGATGGAGAAAGTGGAGCATGGACACATTCATCATTTTAGTGCAAATGGTACAGATTTCTCTAACGGATTAGCATTTCGGTTCCAAGCTTCTCGTGCAATCGTGAATGCGGAACCTCAGTATAGGTATGGATTTATAGGGAATAACAAACATAAGATACCAAGAGATGTAGCAAAGAATATCAAGTTGTCTGAAATCTTGGCAGTGTCAAGTTGTTTCCCTGGAGGATTTGAACCTGTTGTATTTCCTGATGATTTTGATTTTTACAACATTGAAGATTGTGAAGAATTTTGTAATGGTTGTAAGTCCTTTGGTCTAATGGATGGAGGCATAGTAGATAATCAAGGTATAGAACCTATATTGTTGGCAAATCAACAAATGTCTTATGATAATCCTAATGCACAGGGGAAGTCAGATTTTCCCAGTCATGATTTGGTAATCGTTTCAGATGTAGCATCTCCGACACTTTCGGAAGCGGATAACATAAATTTTAGTCTTCCTTTTAAGAAACTATCTTTTAACAGCATAAAAAAAATACTATTGTGGAGCTTTTCAATATCAAGTTTGCTCTTTATTATAACTTTGAGAGTTCGGCTTTATTTTATTAGCGGAATATTCTTTACTATTTCGTTGTTATGCGGATGGTTAAGTTGTTCAGTTTATTGTATTCGAAAAAAAATGACAGGACTTTTGAGAACACTTCCTGTTGAATTTGATTTCGATTTGATGACGAACTTACGATTTGGCAAAATATACACTCTATTAAAGAATCGAACATTGTCACTCTTGACTTTGGCGCAATCTGTATTTATGAAACCAATTCGCCAGATGCGTTATAAAGCTTTGTACGAAAATGCGTCTTGGAGGAATCGTTTGTTAAGTACCAATGTCAACGAGCTTTCCTGTAAGGGTTCGTGGAGATGGAAGAAAGATTATCCTGAAATATTAAAACCTTCGCAAGCGATTATCAACAATAGCGATAAGGCTTCTTCTATGGGAACGACTTTATGGTTTACAGAATATGACAGAGAAAACGAAATTCCAGAGGCATTGCTTGCTTGTGGACAATATACAATATGTATGAATTTGTTAGAGTACGTCGAGAAGTTAAAGAAGGATATGTCGAATACGACAGACACACATAAACTTCTGTTGGGGTGTGAACAACAATTGAAATCAGATTGGGAGCAATTCCAATCTAATCCAAAATATCTTTTAAAATTAGTAACAGTATGAAACATTATACAAGATTTAGAGCTTATCAATTAGGCGAAAAAGGAGCTTCTTTTTCTATTAGTGTAGATCAATACTTTGTCTTGATTGAAGCTCGTTACAATTCAGTAAACAAGTCTCATATTATTTATGAAATGGGATTAAGCGGTGTTGCCCATATAGATGTTCTTCATATAACAAGTTGGGATGAAGATCATTGTAAGTCAACGGAATTGGAAGATATAATCAAAGAATTAAAACCTTCTATAATAGAATGTCCTGGTTATGCTCCACATACTATTACAGGATTAAGGTCTTTGTCTATAATCTTAAACTCTGGTTGCAAGGTAGTTCGGGTTACTCCGTCAATTGTAAAAGATCAGTTTTTTACTCGTTTAGTTGGTCGAGATTTGTTCTTTGGACCAACTAATATAGAGAATGGTACGACTTCTAATAATATGTCTGTAATAAAGTTGTTTAGAATAGGAAGTTTCCAAGTGTTAAGCCTTGGAGATTGTGAAGATTCTGACATCGCGGAAAAACTTATGAAAGAAGAGATAGTCACAAAAGAAATTGATATTCTAATTTTGGCACATCATGGGGCAGACAACGGATTTACAACTACAGACTTTCTGAAAGCAGTCAATCCAAGAGTTGCAATATGTGCTTGTGATTGGGATAATATGTATTCTCATCCGTCAGATAAAGTGCGTTCTATGTTGTCAAATCTTGGAATTAAGTATTATTCAACCAAATCTGGAGATATTATTGCTCAGAGTATTGATAAATATAATTTCAAAATCTCCAATTACATAACAAATAATGAAAAGAAAGATTCTGTAGAGACATTTATGAATAAGACTTTTTATACTCAAGATTAATAGTTTTTATGACCCATCAAGCAAATAACAACAAGCGAATAGCAAAGAATACGCTTTTGTTGTATTTCCGTATGCTATTCTTAATGTTCATCGGACTTTTTACAAGTCGAATCAATCTACAATCTTTAGGAGTAGATAACTTTGGTATATATAATGTCGTTGGTGGCGTGGTCGCAATGTTTTCTGTATTAACAGGTTCTTTGAGCGTTGCCATTAGCCGAGATATAACTTTTGAGATAGGTCGTGGTGATAAAGAAAAACTAAGTAAGGTATTTTCCTCGGCTGTAACCATTCAGATATTTATGTCAGTTATTGTAGTCCTTATCGCAGAGGTTGCGGGAGTTTGGTTTTTGAATAACAAGATGGTTATACCTGCCGATAGGCTTGATGCAGCTAATTGGGTTTTGCAGTTTTCTATAGTGTCGTTTGTGTTGACACTGATTAGTGTGCCTTATAATGCGTGCATCATTGCCCATGAGAAGATGTCGGCATTTGCCTACATCACAATTTATGAGGCAATTATGAAATTGGTGATAGCCTATTCTGTATTTGTCACGCCTATTGATAAATTGATTACGTATGCAGCTCTCCTGCTTTTCCTCTCTTTTTCAATGCGTATAATATATGGAGTCTATTGCTCAAGAAAGTTTGAGGAATGTCATTATTGTTTTGTCTTTGACAAGGATTTGTTGAAGCACATGGGTGGCTTTGCTGGTTGGACAATGTTTGGAAATCTTGCATACGTTGGCTATTCCCAAGGCTTGAATATCCTGCTGAATCTGTTCTTTGGACCATCTGTAAATGCAGCAAGAGGTGTAGCTATGCAAGTTAATGAGAAAGTATCAGCTTTCTGTACCAACTTCCAGATGGCATTGAATCCTCAGATAACTAAAAGCTATGCTGCAAATGATTTGAAGCGAATGCATTCTCTGATATATGCCAGTTCAAAGTATTCATTCTTTATGCTTTTGCTTTTGTCTTTACCAATTATGATAGAGGCTCCATCTATCCTCCATTATTGGTTAGGGTTGGTGCCAGATCATACGGTTTGGTTTGTTAGATTGATATTCATGATTTTAATGTTGGATGCTACGGCAAATCCTCTTACAGTGGGAGCACAGGCAAATGGTAATATTAAGGTATATCAGATAGTTGTAGGTTCAATTCTTCTACTGATAGTTCCAATATCTTATGTCGCTTTGAAAATGGGTTGTATACCTGAGGGTGTATTTATTGTTCATCTCTGTGTCGTTATTTTGGCTCAGTGTGTGAGAATATATATGGTAAGAAATATGATTCAGCTAGCTGTCGGTGAATATATACAAAAAGTTATAGTAAAAATAGGATTGGTTGTTGCTACAGCAATAATACTTCCTTTGTTATTACATAGCTATTTGCTGCCAAGTTTTGCAAGCATGGTTCTTGTTTGCTTGGTTAGCGTGATTAGCGTAATGATATGTGTTTACGTCCTAGGTTTGACAGTTAAAGAGAGAGTGAAAGTAAACGCAAAGGTGTCTAAAATAATATTTAAAAGAAATGACCGTTGATAAACTATATTGGTGGAAAGCTGAGAAAAATTTTGGAGATTACGCCTCTTTTTATTTAGTAAGTCATTTGGCTAAGAAACAGATAAAATGGGCCTTCCCTCAAACTTGCATCCACAAAGATTTTTTGAATTTACTTCGTGCGATTAAGCATAGAAAAGCATTTCGATTAAGCTCATATGTGGGATATGTTTATCCTTGGGATAAAGCTTTATTTGCAATTGGATCTATTCTTGATTTTGCAAATCGAAAAACTGTTGTTTGGGGTAGCGGTTTCCGAGAATATGATAGTAAATATAAGAAAACGAAAGTTTTAGCTGTACGAGGAAAACTGTCTTTAGAGAAGTTACCTTTTAATGAAAGGGGAATAGTTGCTTTAGGTGATCCAGGATTATTGTTGCCTTTAGTGTATGACAGGCCACAAAAACAGAAGTTTGATGTGGTTATTATACCACATTTTGTGGATTATTCATATTTCAAGGAAAAATGGGGAACCAAATATGCTGTTGTAAATGTTAGAACTAATGATTTGGAAAGTGTAATTGATATTATTCGACAGAGTAAATGCGTTTTGTCATCTTCTCTTCATGGACTCATATTTGCTCATGCTTATGGAGTTCCTGCACTTTGGATAAAGCATGGATATGTGAATTCTTCGGACTTTAAGTATTATGACTATTTTAGTGGTGTAGGTATTCCTGCCTATGAAGGGGAAATTCATGATGAGAACCTATTAAGCTCGTTGGATTCTATTGCTAATTATTTCCAACGTATGCACAATTACTCTTTGATTAAAAAAGAAAGATTATCTCAAATTCAGCAGAATTTAATAAAAGTCTTTCCTCTGGAATTAAAGGATGAATATAAGAAAATGTTATAAAAATATGAAGTATTTAATAGTACAAGATTGGCGTAGTACACATGGTAATCATGCTGGTATGAGACACATGTGTGATATGCTTAAGAAAAAATATCCAGCAGAATATGAAGTGTACGTAAAGGAAATGCCTAAGGTGTGGGAGTATCCTAAGACTTTCCTTGAAAAAATTCACTGGAAATTGTTCGGGGCGAGAGCACAAAAAGCATATTTAGAAATAACCTATCCAAAAGAATATTTGGAACTTTGTAAACCAATGTTCTCAAAGTTGAAAGCTGGTGATGAGGTTTTTCTTCTTGAATATCTTTTACCATGGGCTTCTCAGTATGAATTGTCTTGCTATATTCGCAAGAATTATCCTGAGGTTAAGATATATGCTCTTTCTCATCTAACCTGCAAGTTTTTTGATGAGATTACGGCAAAAGAATCTGGAATAATCAAAAAATGGGCAGAACCAGTAGATAAAATGTTGACGTTAGGTTCTTCTTTATCTGATTATTTTGAGAAGGCAGGAATAACAAAAGAAAAAATAAGTACTGGCTTTCATTATGTGGATTCGGCATATTATCATAAGCAGCAACCTATTGATGTACATTCGCCTCTTAGGGTTATCATGATGGGAGCTTTACAACGAGATTATGGAATGTTGGCAGAAATTGTTAAACAATGTCCAAATGTGCATTGGACTATCTGTCGAGGTCGAAAAAATGTAGATGACCTTTTCCCTAAATCTTCTAATGTAGAGCTAAAAGGTTTCTTGTCAGAGGAAGAATTGCGTCATCAAATGGATATAGCAGATGTCTCCTTGAATGTAATGGAAGATACTGTGGGTAGTAATGTGATAACGACATCTATGGCAATGGGGCTTGCGATGATTGTGAGTGATGTGGGTAGCATCAGAGATTATTGTGATGAGAAAAATGCAATTTTTGTAGAAAATAACATTGGGGATTTTGTAAAAGGAATAAATTCCTTGTGTGATGATAAGAGAAATCGTGTTTATGAAATGAAGGAAAACTCTATCAATATGAGTCATAGATTACATATTGAAGAGGTAAACAAGTGGTTTTCATTTTTATGTTAAACAAAAGGACTTCTTTGGTAATAAAGGGAAGTTTTAATAATCATAATAGTACATGTTTTTAGGTTATGATGTAGGGGATCCAATAATATATTGGATTCTTAGAATTTTACTGCTTGCAATATTGTTTTTTTGCGGATGGGGTATAAGTAAAGATGCTCCAGCAAGATATAATAAATATGCATGGCTAGCAGGCAGCGCATATTCTTTAATAGAAGGTTTACGTTGGCTAAGAGGTGCTGATTATCCACACTATTATAATGACATAGTAACATGTTTGGGAAAAAACATGAATGGGGCTCTTCCTGCTGTAGTTACAGATGAACCTGAGTTCCTTTATAAAATATGGTGTACCGTGTTTTATTACAATAGTTCGTTAAAATTTGAGATAATGGCTAAGCAGC
>NZ_QSQJ01000054.1:0-19695 GCF_003436715.1 Prevotella sp. TF12-30
CTCGTGGCTAGCCGCAGCGCTCAGGCAGCCGTGATCAAGGCAATCAAGGAGGGCAAGACCAACGTGGACCTCAACGTGCCAGTTACTCCTGATGGAGGTGGCGATGGCGGCGGAACCACTGGCGGCGGAACCCAGGGTGGCGGCAGCGGAACTACCGGAACTGAAGGCAGCGGAACGCAGGGAGCTGGCGGTAGCGGAACCACTGGTGATCAGGGTACCAGCGGCGGAAATACCGGAGGTGAAGACGGCGGCGGCGACAACGTAAATTTCTAAAAGATAAAAGTCTATGAAGAAGGATACCTGGAAAATGGTGATTCAGATTGCGATTAGCATTCTCACCGCAATAGCCACTTCGCTCGGCGTTTCAAGCTGCGTGTAAGCAGCAGGAAGGCAGAAAGTAAGATGCAGGAAAGCAGAATGAAATCTGCATGTGATTAGTTTTTGAGATGATTTTATCTATTACAACCGCTCCTCCTATATATATATAAATAGGTGGAGCGGTTTATTTATTTCCGCAGGTGTCATTAAGGGTCAGTGTCATTAAGGGTCATTTTCATTTTTCAATCCCTTAAATCCGGTCATTAAGGTCATTAAGGATTTCGGTTTTTCAAAACATCCCTCTATCATATAAAATAAGGTTAAATAAAGTTCGCCCTGCAAACAAAATCCATCCATAAAATCATTTTTCTGAATATTTTTTGTATTTTTGCAGATATATTGCGCTGATATGGAGTTGAGCATGGCTTATCTCTCTAGATTATAGGCGCATCATTATCAAATGATTTGAGCATGAAGAAGATATTATTCCTACACGGATTCTTCGCTACGGGCAGTTGTCCGATGGCGAGAGCCTTGAAAGAGGCGTTTGAGGGGACGGCGGTGGTGTTGACTCCCGACCTCCCTTTGCACCCAAAGGAGGCACTGAAGGAGATTCACTCCATCATCGACCGGGAGCAGCCCGACTTGCTTCTGGGCAACAGCTGCGGCTCATTCCTCGCCCAGATGCTGGCTCCGGTGGTGGGCATTCCTGCCCTGCTCGGCAATCCGTATTTCATGATGACGGAGTTTCTGAAGGAGCGCATCGGCGAACATGAATACAAGGCGCCGAGAAGGGACGGAAATCAGCGGCTGGTGATTGACGAGGCGCTGATAGAGGAATTTGCGGAACTGGAAGCCGTGCAGTTTGACCATTGCAACCCCTATTATAAGGATCGTGTGTGGGGACTTTTTGGTGAGCAGGACACCCTGGCTCACTTCTCCCCTCTCTTCCTGCAGCATTACAACCTAGCCTTCCATTTCCCGGGCGGTCATACGCCTACTGAGCAGGAGGTGAAGACATGGTACGCTCCCCTTGCCCAGAAAATGCTGATGGAGTTTTCAGCAAACTTTCAATCGTTTCACGGAAATAGATAAATTCTAACAATAGGAAAATGAGCATGAAACAGATAGAAACACTCGTTTTTGATTATGGAGGTGTCATCGTGAATATTGATGATGTCGCTGTTGTGAAAGCCATGGAGAGCTTGGGCGTTACGGCGTTCAAGCGACTAATCCATGTCCGCAAAATCAAGAGACTGATGCACCAATATATTAATGGTCTGGTGGCGGAAGCTGAGACTTTGAAAGAGATGCTGAGCCTTTGCCGCAAAGGAACCACAACCGGGGATATTGAGAAAGTCCTGGAAGAGTTGTGTGGGAATCTGCCTGTGGAAAGACTGGAGGCATTGGTCAAGCTTCGGAAGCGATACAAGGTCTATCTGCTCAGCAACATCAACGATACGCTTTGGCAGAAATCAGTCAGTCAGATGAATCAGCTGGGATATTCCACAGACAAGCTGTTTGATGAAGTGTTCCTCTCATACGCCATGCGGAAGGAGAAGCCATCCATCGAAATCTATGAAGAGATGACGCAGAAGACTGGATTGAATCCTGCCACCACCCTCTATTTCGATGACCGCTCAGAGAATGCCGAAGCTGGCAAGCGTTTCGGTTTTCAGAGCGTACTGGTAAAGACCAATCATCTGGAAGAGCATCAGGAATGGCAAGAAATTAACAAGAACATAGAATAGCTTATGACTATTGATACAACAAATCTCTGTTCACATCTTCAGAAGAAGTTGTTTGAACCTGAGGGAGTATATTATCCTATCTGGCAAGCCATGCAGAATGATGAGGAGCTGACAGCCGTGGTTCGCTCACGACAGCTTCATATTTATCGTAATGGTAAAAAGATTCTCATTCTCGCTGGCAAGGCTCAGCCTAAGATTATCAGAGAGGATAAACTGAACGAATTGATAATAACATAAAAAAGGCGATGATTATGAAAACAGAATCAGAGAAGTGTTTGGCAGGTATGCTTTATAACTGCCATTCGCCCGAATTTATAGAACGTAAATCCTTGGCTACAGAATGGATGCAGCGTTACAACTCTCTGCCATACACTGACCGAAGCAAGCGATATGAAATGCTAAAAGAGTTGTTTGGTAGTATTGGAAATAATGTAAGCGTAGGGGATGGTATTATTATTGGATTTGGTGACAATATATTTATTGGCAACAATGTAAGCATCAATTATCGTTGTATGCTGATAGACTGCAATAAGATAACCATAGGCGATAACGTGCTTATAGCTCCAGGAGTACAGATAAATACTGCTTCTCATCCAGTTGACCTGAATGAGCGTCTCACCAAGGATTGGAATCCTGATTCGGGAGAATACCGTTGGCGCACATATGCCTTGCCAATTACCATAGGAAATGGTTGTTGGATTGGTGCTAATGCAACTATTCTTGGAGGTGTAACGATTGGTGATGGAGCTGTTGTAGCCGCAGGAGCCGTAGTAACCCAAAATGTTGATGCAAATACTCTAGTTGGAGGTGTACCATGCAAGGTTATTCGTAGCTTAATATAGCTAGTACAAAGGATAAAAATAGATGAACATGAATTTTCCAGAAATATACTCAGCAACAGGCATGATGGAGCTGATTCAGAAGATCGGCTTCCTCCCTCTCCTTGATAGCGGCATTGAAGGATTCTCTGCCGAAGACATCGTGGCAGATGACTGCGGTTATGTAAGACTTCCTGAAGGCGGTTGGGACTGGCCATTATGGAAATGGAAAGGCGAGATTGTGACGGAAATGCCGTGTATGTACGGAAAGTTCTTTAACAAGAAAGCAGGATTCATCAGCCTGGAATGGTGGCCAGACTTCTGCAACTACAGAAGAAGCAAGTTCCCTCGCCCAGATGAAGAATCGATAGAAGGAGCCATTCTCTGTATGCTTCAATCTACAGGCAGTCTCATCACGAGAGAACTTCGGGCAGCCTGCGGTTTCACCGGAAAGGGAATGAGAAGCAAGTTTGACGGTTATCTCACCCGACTGGAAATGGCAACCTATATCGTGACCGAGGATTTCATCTATCCTCGTGACAAGCACAATCACGAATATGGCTGGGGGTGGTCGCTGCTCAATACTCCCGAAGATCTCTATGGCAGGGAGGCTTGTCAATGCAATCGCACTCCCCAGGAATCTTACCAAAGAATTTTCGAGCATCTGAAAGAAATCCTGCCTGATGCTTCAGATAAACAGATTATTAAATTAATTGGATAAAAATGACTTCACTTCAAGAAAGACTGTTCGCCATGCAGGATAAGCAGTATGCTGCTTTCCAAGCCAAACTGACACCGGGAGTGCCTGTGGAGAGTTTCATAGGCATTCGTGTGCCTGTGCTTCGCAAGTTTATAAAAGAATTTACAAAGAAGTCAGAATGCAAAGATTTCCTTCATCAACTTCCTCACGAATACTACGATGAGAACATGCTTCACGGTCTTCTCATTTCCGAGGTGAAGGACTACGAAGAATGCATTCGTCTTACAGACAGATTCCTGCCTTTCGTGGACAACTGGGCTGTTTGCGACATTATGTCTCCGAAGGTGTTTGCCAAACACAAGAAGGAGCTATTGGCGAAGATCAAGACTTGGAGTAAATCGTCACACGTTTATACTTGTCGATTTGGAATAGAGACACTTATGTCTCATTACCTAGATAAAGACTTCAAGGCAGAATATCTTGAAATTCCTGCATCTGTAAGGAGCGAAGAGTATTACGTAAAAATGATGGTAGCCTGGTTCTTCGCCACCGCCCTTGCCAAGCAATGGAACCAGGCGATTCCCTACATCGAGCAAAACCGCCTTGCTTCCTGGACGCACAACAAGACCATCCAGAAGGCCATCGAGAGCTATAGAATCACGCCCGAGCAGAAGGAATATCTGCGGACATTGAAGATAAAATAAAAGGAAAAATTAGGAATAGGCAAATAACCATGCATTGTCCATTCTATCATCCCGTACAAAAGTACCACAATCAGCAACATTTGTGGTACTTTTGTACTAAAATAGCTATAAAACTGTTGAAATTTATTAAAAAATGAGTGAATTTAAAAAGTTTCCCGTACAAAAGTACCACAATTAAAAATATTTGTGGTATTTTTGTACCGAAATTAGAAGAACAATTATGGAAAAAAAGAATTCATTCATATCATCTGCAAACGTCAAAGTACAAGGACGAACAGCTTACTACAAAATGCTGGAGGCCGTTCGCCAAGGTGAACTGATTCAGGTTTGCCGTGGCGTATATGCTAACATAGACCAATTGTCAGCATGTATGGTTGATATTGAGTCTATTGTTCCCAACGGAATCCTCTGCCTTTGGTCTGCCTGGAATATCCATCAGCTTACGACATCCTTGCCGCAGGCTTATCATGTCGCCATCAAAAGGGATAGAAAAGTTAAAGTACCTTCATTCCCAAAGATAGAGCTCCATCACTATACTGCCAATATTCTTGAAATCGGCGTGATGGAGAAAGTCATAGATGGATTTCAGGTAAAGGTATATGATGTAGAACGATGCGTATGCGATGCAGTAAAGTTCCGCAATAAGGTGGGCATTGATGTCTGTTCTGAAATCATCGATAACTATCTTTCCAGACCAGAAAGAAATATCAGTAAACTAATGGATTATGCCAGACAATTGCGTGTTGGCAATATCCTGGAAAATTATCTACAAGTGAAGCTATGAGTAAAGAACAAAATAAAAACTACGGGAAGTCTATACGTACAAAATTGCTGAACGTTGCAAGAAAGGAAAACGTCTTTAATCAGACTATCCTGACCCGGTATTTTCAAGAGAGACTTCTCTACAGAATATCGCAGACTCATTATAGAGGAAATTTTTATCTGAAGGGAGGTGCACTCATGTATGCATACGAAAAATTTGCGGCTCGTCCAACATTGGATATAGATTTCCTTGGCAATAATATCAGCAACGAAGGCTCTTCTATAATTGCAGCGTTCAGAGAAATATGTTCTGTGCCATACGAGGAAGATGGCGTAATATTTGACACGGAGAACATTACTGCACAAAATATAACAGAGTTCAAAGACTATCATGGGATTAGGCTCAGCATTCCAGTCAAGATGGACACTATTGCCCAGGTTTTAACAATGGATATTGGTTTTGGTGACGTGGTAACACCTTCCCCAATAGATCTTGATTATCCAGTATTGCTAGAACATCTGCCGAGTGCCAATATACTGGCCTACTCGCTTGAAACAGTTATTGCTGAAAAGATGCACGCAATTGTGGATCTTGCAGACCAAAGTAGTCGAATGAAGGATTATTATGATCTCTACAAAATCTTGCAGAATGAAAAGTATAATCCTATAATATTACAGGAAGCTATCAAACATACATTTGAAAATCGCCACACACCTTATAATGAGAACACGATGTTTTTCAGAAAAGAGTTTGGCAGCAATCAGCAAATGCAGGTCAGATGGACTGCTTTCATACGTAAAATAACATCCACTGACATCTTGCCTTTTACTGAAGTGATAGCGTTCTTACAGCAAAGACTTCTTCCGTTTTGGGAGAACATGAAAGATGAATAGCAGAAAATACAATATATATCAGTTTCCAGAATGTAAGGACATAGTTGTTTCTGGAGATATTCACGGTGACTTTAATCTTCTCGTGAACAAAATTTGGGTGCAATATCAGATGCAAAACACGTTAGTTATTGTAGCAGGCGATTGTGGATTTGGTTTTGACAAGAGAGGCTATTATGATAATATGGTGAAAAGAAATGCCAAACGTATGAATGATGCCAATAATTGGATTGTATTCATTAGAGGCAATCATGACAACCCAGCGTATTTTGATGGAAAAAGCTTTAAGCACAAACGTTTCATTGCCATTCCAGACTATTCTGTAATCAACGCTTGCAACCATTCGATTCTCTGTGTAGGAGGAGCCATATCAATTGATCGTACGTATAGGCTTGAAGCATGGAGTAAGGAGCAACAAAAGCGGCTACGTTTTGGTAACACGGAAGTCGTTGACGATTTTTCTCCATCATACTATTGGAAGAACGAATCTCCAACATATAATAATGAAGCACTAACATCGATTTTGTCAGAACAGGATGTCGACATTGTAATAACACATACGGCTCCATCCTTCTGCGAAATATTAAGCAAGGACGGTTTAGCCAAATGGACTTGCAACGACAATACTCTGACATCAGACATACAGCAGGAACGTGAAGTTATGAATAGTCTGTATGAAACTCTGAAAGAACATAAACAGCATGTCACTCATTGGTGTTACGGGCACTTTCATCAAAGCTGGCATTCTTCTATTGATGGTACATTATTCAAGATGTTGGATATTATGGAACTTTATGATTTGAAATAATTTTGGGTTCAAAAGAGAACTACAGAATCACGCCCGAGCAGAAGGAATATCTGCGGACATTGAAGATAAAAAATTATGATACAAGATACTTCTATATATTACGTTTGGATAGGTGGTTCATGTGATTATGGCCATAAAGAGCGAGCTGGTGGTGCTGCCGTAGTAATTGAGCATAACGGCAACATCATCAGCCGTGATGTAATCAGCGACCTCCACACCACAGAGTTCCGAATGATGCTAACCCTCATGGTGAAGGTAATGCAGGAAATACCGGACGGTTCCGACATTCTCTTCCTTACCAACGCTGCCTATATTCAGAACTTTGACAAAACTCCAACGGCTAAATCAGCCAATCCAGACTTGATCATTCAATGCATCGAGGAAAAGAAAAGGCACAACTCAGTCGGAGTCAAAATCGTGCAATATCATAAGAGTCCATTGCTGATAGAGACCCACGATAGGGCTACAGAAGCAATGGCTAAGACAAGGAAGGAGTTTCATCAGAAAAATAAATAAATGTTTAGGGGGCGTTTTCCGGTCATTAAGGTCACGGTCATTAAGGTCATTAAGGATTTCCGGTTATTCAAGATGTCCCTCTATCATATAAAATAAGGTTAAATTAAGTTCGCTCTGCAAACAAAATCCATCCATATAATCACTTTTTTCTGAATATTTTTTGTATTTTTGCAGATATATTGCGCTGATGGCGTATTTGCACATGAATTAATAACAAAATAAATAACTAAGTATATGAGCATTAAAAAGAATGGGATATATTGGAAGGGCATCAAGCGCCGGATAGGGAGATTCTTTGAGAAGGTGCACGAATGTATACTTATCTTCACCGACTGGCTTGGGTAAGCACACAAAGTAAATAGACAGCAAAACATTGATATAATCTGATGGAAACAGAAAGAATTTTACTCCGCCATTGGGAGAAATCAGATGCAGAGGCGCTCTTCAAGTACGCCTCGGACCCTGATATTGGACCACGTGCTGGATGGCCGGCACATAAGTCTGTTGAGGAAAGTCGGGAGATAATCCGGACTTTCTTCCATAATGAAATGACATGGGCGATTGTGCTGAAAGAGACTGGCGAGGCTATCGGCTGCATCGGCTACTACACCCATGAAACCAGCAACATTCCTATCGGAGAAAACGACTGTGAGGTGGGCTACTGGGTAGGAAAACCTTACTGGAACAAGGGTATCTGCACCGAAGCCTTGAAGCTGATGCTTGACTACTGCATTAACGAGAAGCATTTCGAAAACATCTGGGCAGACCATTTCACAGGCAATCCTGCATCAGGAAGAGTCATGGAGAAATGCGGTTTCTCAGACACCGGAATGCTGAACAGATGCAGCCAGCTTGTGGGTGGCGACAAGGATATGGTGAAAGTGTTTAAGTACAAATGATTAAAATAAATTAAAAAGAATATGAAGCATAAAGTAAAAGTGACCGTAATAGACAAGAAAATCTATCCGGAACTACAGGAGAAGTATTGCGCCGACCCTAAAGCAGGAATGTGTCCATGCTACAATGTTGGCGATGAATTTATCTTTGAGCGTGACGAAGAGAACGACCATTTCTGGCATGGAGGATTAAATACGCTCGTCAAAACATCCGCTGACCCGAACACAGTAGCTGGAGGTCCGAAAATGCCACATTGCTCTGAGGCATGGGATGCTATTTCACGATATATATACACCGGACTGCAAGGTGGTTCAATCATGAAGGGGTGGATGAAGCGTGAAAACGAAATGATATGCTGTTGTTCTGACGGAACGCGCCCCGTTATATTCAAAATTGAGCGTATAGACGAAGAGTAGTTGTTTTGCGGGGCATGGATGGTATGGTTGGGGTTGGTCGCTGCGTTATTAGGATAAAAATAATCAAATTAATTAGGATAAAAATGAAAAAGGAATCAAGAGCAATGGATAGCCAATGGGCATTGGAAGTAATGCACAAGGCTCCGTACATGACAGCAAGTTTCATTGACGAAGACGGCAAACGCAAGCTGTATGATAAGGAAGGCGTGGAGATGAAATATGGCAGAATGGAATAAACTCCGATAAAGGTAATATCTTCCGAAAAACAGGTATAAGAACATTAAGGAAATCTGCATACCTTTGCACCAGACATTAAATATAAGATAGAATGAAGAAAATAATCGTAATTTCTACCAGTCTGCGTACTGGTTCAAACAGCGACATGCTCGCTGATCAGTTTATCGAAGGTGCTGAGGCTGCAGGTCATGAAGTGGAAAAGATTTATCCTGAAAGCCACCTTGCTGGCACTCTGTTCTGCGGTGGTGTTGACGCTCCACGTACCATTGAGGGCAACAAGAAATTGCAGGAAGCATACGAGTTAGGTAAATCTGTCAAGGGATAGAGACTCAACTTTTGATTCTTATGAAAAAAATTGCAATATTTATTATATTAACAACTATTTCACTCAACATAATGGCACAACAGAAAATAGTACAGACAGCAGGGCGCACCCAACTGGGTGAGTTTGCCCCAGAGTTCGCCCACCTCAACGACGACATCCTCTTCGGAGAAGTATGGAGCCGCAATGACCTGCTTTCATTGCGCGACCGCAGTTTGGTAACAATCACTTCGCTTATCAGCCAAGGAATCACCGACAATTCGCTGAAATATCACTTGCAGTCGGCAAAGAACAACGGAATTACCCGCACGGAAGCGGCAGAAATCATCACCCACATCGCCTTCTATGCCGGTTGGCCTAAAGCCTGGGCTGCATTCAATCTGGCAAAGGAGGTATGGAATGAGGACGTGAAAGGCGAGGACGCCAAGGCCGTTTTCCAGCGCGAGATGATCTTCCCTATTGGCGAACCCAACACCGCTTACGCCAAATACTTCAAGGGCAACAGTTATCTTGCGAAAATATCTGATAGTCAGATACCTTTCTTCAATGTTACCTTTGAGCCTGGTTGCCGTAACAACTGGCACACGCACCACGCCACAAAGGGCGGCGGGCAAATGCTGGTAGGCGTAGCTGGACGCGGCTGGTATCAGGAAGAAGGCAAGCCTGCACAGGAGATTCTCCCAGGCACAGTCATCCATATTCCTGCCAACGTGAAGCATTGGCACGGAGCTGCAAAAGACAGCTGGTTTGCCCACCTCGCCTTTGAAATACCTGGCGAGAACACCTCCAACGAGTGGCAGGAGGCTGTGAGCGATGAGGAGTATAACAAGATTAAATAACATTAATTCAAGTTTTGCAAGTGATCATGAAGGAATTTTTCTTTAATACCATACAGGAGTTCAATGACTACATAGGGGTGAAAACACTTCATCCTCTGGTGAGCATTGCGCGTGTAGAGAACACCTCTCCTATTCAGGAGGCTGTGCATCACTACGGACTTTATGCCCTCTTCCTGAAGGAAAACAAGGGATGTAAATTGTCATACGGCAGAACAGAATATGATTTTGACGAGATGACCGTAACCTCGTTTGCTCCAGGACAATCGATTAAAGTAGAACCCATTCCAGGAGTTCCGCTTGCCAAATATACGGTATTGGTTTTCCATCCCGAGCTGCTCAACCGCACCCAGCTTGGCAAGAACATCTCCCGCTATGAGTTCTTCGACTATACAAGCAACGAAGCACTACATCTATCCGCTGCCGAGGTAAATATCTTCCGTGATGTGCTCTCAATGATTAGCCAGGAACTCGAGCATCCTATAGATAGGCATTCGCGTGAACTCATCGTTTCTAACATCGAGTTGCTGCTGAACTACTGTCTGCGCTTCTATGATCGCCAGTTTATCACACGCGAGGAGATCAATCATTCGGTGGTCAAGAAATTCATCTCTCTGCTCGATGAATACATTGCCAAGAAAGCGATGCGTGAAGGATTGCCTACCGTTGCCTACTTTGCCGACAAATGCTGCTATTCGCCTAAATATTTCGGTGAATTAGTCAAGACTGAGACTGGCAGAACTGCAAAGAGTCTGATCAACGACCGGCTGCTTTTGGCTGCCCGCCAACTACTTGTGGATGAAACCTTAAGCATTACGCAAATCAGCCAGCGCCTGGGTTTTGAGTATTCCCAGCACTTCGTCCGCTTTTTCAAGGCACAGACGGGCAAGACACCAAGCGAGTATCGCAAAACTGCGTAAATATGTAAATATAACGAAGCATCAAATGTGGTGACCTTCATCTGATGAGCCCCACCAACTTTCCGATTTCAGCATGAATGAAGATTTGGATAGTTGATGGGGCTTTTTTTGACTCCAAGAAAGAATATCACTTTTTTTACATCTTCCAACCAGTCATTTACAGCCAATTAAAACGAAGGTTAAAACGGATAAATCTTGTTAAACAAATCATCTTTTACCACTTATGTTCATACCTTTGCACCCAAATATAATCAAAAAAGGGATATTTTATGTTCACATAAGGATAATTCCTTAATGTAAAAAGGATAATACAAGGGATAATTCCTTAATGTAAAGAAGGATAATATTTTAAATAAATAAGAGAAGTTATATGAGAGAAAATTCGGAAAGTTCAGTAGCCTGCCATCATCAAGTAGGCTTCCTGGGATTGCTCATCACTCTGGGCATTGTGTTTGGAGATATAGGTACATCCCCACTCTACGTGATGAAGGCCATCCTGCACACGGGTGAAACCATCAACGAAAACACTATCCTGGGCGCATTGTCGTGCATCATCTGGACACTCACCCTGCAGACCACCATCAAATACGTATGTGTGGCACTGCGTGCCGACAACAATGGCGAAGGAGGCATTCTCGCCCTCTACGCCCTGTTGCGCAAGATGAAGAGAAAATGGATTTACTTATTGGCCATCATCGGTGCCAGCACCTTGCTGGCAGATGGAATCATCACCCCTGCCATCACGGTTACCACAGCCATCGAAGGACTCGAAAGCATCAGTCCCCACCTGCCAGTCATCCCCATCACACTGGGCATCATCACCATCATCTTCTTCGTGCAACGCTTTGGTACAGAGAGTATTGGCAAGTCGTTCGGAGTATTCATGCTGATATGGTTCCTGCTGCTGGGCGTAACGGGAGCTTTCAGCATCACCTCTTACCCATTGATTCTGAAGGCCTTCAACCCCTACTATGCTGCCATGCTGCTGGCAAAATCTCCAGAGTGGTTCCTGATTCTGGGCGCCGTGTTCCTCTGTACCACCGGTGCTGAGGCTCTTTACTCCGACCTGGGTCACTGCGGCAGAAAGAACATCACCATCAGCTGGCTTTTCGTAAAGGCCATGCTCATCCTCAACTATCTGGGGCAGGGAGCATGGGTGCTGAACCATATCCAGACTGCCTCCTCCGTGAATCCGTTCTTTTCCATCATGCCGCAGAACATGCTGATTTTTGCCATCATCATGGCCACGGGTGCGGCAATCGTTGCCAGTCAGGCACTTATCAGCGGCACCTTCTCCATATTGAGCGAAGCCATGAACCTGCACTTCTGGCCACGCATGCGAATCAAGCATCCTACCCATGTAAAGGGACAGCTCTATATCCCGGTAATCAACCTCGCCATGTACATCGGCGTGGTTCTCATCATCCTGCTCTTCCGCGACTCCTCGCACATGGAGGCAGCCTACGGACTCGCCATCACCATCACCATGCTGATGACCACCCTGCTGCTCGGTTTCTACCTGCGCACCAAGGGTGTGGCGCGCATCTTCATCCTGCTCTTTATGGGCGCATACTGCGTGATTGAGGGCATTTTCCTTGCCGCCAACCTGTCAAAATTCCTCGCAGGAGGATGGTGTACGATGCTCATAGGCGGAATCCTGTTCCTGATGATGTATGTATGGGTCCACGCCATCAAGATCCGCCATCATTACATCAGTACCAAACCGCTGGATGAGTATTATCAGATTATCTCCGATATCAAGGCCGACGAGAGCATCCCCAAGTACGCATCCAATCTGGTTTATGTGAACCATGCAGACAAGGAAGGTGCGGTGGATGACAAGCTGCTCTATTCCATCATCAACAAGCAGCCCAAGCGTGCTGACCATTACTGGCTTATCAATCTGGAATTTGCTGATACTCCTGACACGCTGGAGTACAGTTGCGAGACCCTGGTTCCCGACACCCTCTACAGTGTAACCATGCGCATAGGTTTCCGCATTGAGCCTAGGGTGAGCCTCTATCTGCGACAAGTGGTAGAAGACCTGGTGGCAAGCAAGAAGGTGGATTTGAGAAGTACCTATCCTTCGCTCCGCAAAAACGGAATACCTGGCGACTTCCGCTTCATCATCATCCACCGCGTATATTACCCGGAGAGTTCCGACAACCGTCAACAGAACCTGCTGATGACCATCTATGCCCTTATCGGCAAGATAGGCATTGACGAGCCTAAGGCTTTGGGCCTCGACACATCCATGGTGGTGGTAGAACGTGTTCCGCTCATCATCAACCATCGCAACAGAAGCATCAGGCGCATTGCGCAGATTGTGGAAGAATAGGAAGATTTTTCTAAACAAAAAAACAGTCGGATGATTACTTTTCGAATTATTATTTGTATCTTTGCACCTGAATTGCGCAAAGCAAAGTTGAAAGATAATAAAAAAGATAATTGAATGGGAAATCAAATCACAACAATGGAGCGGGGAATGCAGCGACGCACAGAACTGCTCCTGGGAAAAGATAATCTTGAAAAAATTCAGGAAGCACGAGTGCTCATCTTCGGAATCGGAGGCGTGGGTTCATGGTGCGCAGAGGGATTGGTGCGCAGCGGCGTGCGCAACATCACCATCGTGGATAGCGACCGCGTATGCATGAGCAACTGCAACCGCCAGCTGATGGCAACAAGCCGCACCATCGGACAGGTAAAGGTAGATGCGCTGCGCGACCACCTGCTTGAAATCAACCCAGAAGCCAACATCACGGCTTATCAGAAAATCTATCAGGCAGAAACAGCCGAAGAGTTCCACATGGAGGAATACGACTACATCATCGACGCCATAGACTCGCTGAAGGACAAGGCTGACCTGATTCTGCGTGCCACTGCCCTTCCGAAGGAAATCACCTTCGTATCTTCGATGGGAGCAGCCCTCCGCCGCGACCCTTTCATGGTGAGGAAGGCTGAGTTCTGGAAGGTTGATGGCGATCCGCTGGCAAGAGCCCTGCGCAAGAAATTCAAGAAGAACAAGACCTTCCCTCGCCGCAAATTCCAGTGCGTGTTCAGCGAGGAAAAGCCGATGCAGAACATGAGCGACCAGCGACTCGTAGAGGACGAATGGACATCTACGAAGCCGCAGATCAACGGCTCACTCTGCCACATCACCGCTACATTCGGAATGGCTATAGCAGGAATCGTTATCAATCACATCATCGAAAGATAATATTTTGAAGAAGGTAATATTTTGAAGAAGGTATGATCAAGATACGCTGCGTGGTAGAAAGGATTACCTACCAGAACCAGGAAAACGGATATTCCGTGATGAAAGTCAAGGTGAAGGGATATTCCGACCTGGTTACCCTGGTGGGAAACCTGCTGGATGTTCCAGTGGGAGCGGTACTGCTGTGCAATGGCGACTGGAAGATGGACAAGCGATACGGACAGCAGTTTGCCTGCGAAACCTGGGAAGAGGTAATGCCTGCCACCGTATATGGAATCGAGAAATACCTGGGCAGCGGACTGGTGAAAGGCATCGGTCCGAAGTTTGCACATCTGATAGTAGAGAGATTCGGAACGGAAACCATCGAGGTAATAGAAGATGACATCGAACGACTCTACGAGGTTGCCGGAATCGGCAAGAAACGCGTGGAGAAAATCCGAGACAGCTGGGAGAAGCAGAAGGACATCAAGAACGTGATGATCTTCCTGCAGCAGTATGGCGTGAGCACTGCTTACGCCGCCAAGATCTACCGACAGTATGGCAAGGAAAGCATCGACAACGTGAAGGAGAATCCCTACCGTCTTGCCGATGACATCTGGGGCATTGGATTCAAGACTGCCGACGGAATAGCCAGCAAGATGGGTTATGAGAAGAACGATCTGAGAAGATGCAAGAGCGGAATCAGCTACACCCTAAATGAACTCTCCAACGAAGGTCACGTTTATGCTGTAGAAGAACAGCTTATAGAAGCCGCAAAGAAACTGCTCGAAGCCGATGAAGAACCTATCAGACAAGCCATAGCGGAAATGATCATATCAGAAAATCTCATCCGTGAGAACGAAGCCATCTATCTGCCACCCTTCTATCTTTCCGAACGAGGAACGGCTAAGAAACTGCTGGAGTTGATGAAAGGTCAGGGTCCTACCCTCTTCAATATGCAGGCCGATATCCTGGCAATAGAAAAGGCTTCAGGCATCAGATACGACGAGGTGCAGATCGCCGCCATTGAGCAGGCAGTACGCTCTAAAGTGATGGTGCTGACAGGTGGCCCTGGAACAGGAAAAACCACGACGACGCAAGGTATCATTTCTGCTTACAAAACGGCAGGGATGAGGATTCTGCTGGCGGCTCCTACGGGCAGAGCTTCCAAGCGAATGAGCGAGGCCACGGGCATGGAAGCCAAGACCATCCACCGGCTGCTGGAGTTTAATCCGCAGGACGGATACAAGCGCAACGAGGAGAACCCGCTGGAGGGTGATGCGCTGATCGTGGATGAGTGTTCGATGATAGACATCATTCTGATGTATAATCTGATGAAGGCGATTCCGGAGCACATGCGCCTGGTGCTGGTGGGCGACATTGACCAGCTGCCGAGTGTGGGAGCCGGAAACGTTCTGCGCGACATCATCGACTCAGAGAAGATTCCGGTCATCCGACTCACCCGCATCTTTCGACAGGCGCAGTCGAGCCGAATCATCATGAGTGCCCACGCCATCAACCAGGGATATTATCCGGACACGAGCAACGGCAAACAGACCGATTTCTTCTTTATCAAGAATGAAGATCCAGAGCAAGTGGCTACGGAAATCGTGAATCTTGTAAAATATCGTCTGCCAAAAGCTTACAATCAACCGCAGAGTAACATCCAGGTGCTTACCCCGATGCAGAGAAGCGTGGTAGGTGCAGCCAATCTGAACATGATGCTGCAGCAGGCACTCAACACATCCAATCTGGGAATCAGCCGTGGCGGAACCACCTACAAACTGGGCGACCGCGTAATGCAGATTAGAAATAATTACGACAAGAATGTATTCAATGGCGACATCGGAACCATAGAGAAGGTGAATATGGAAGATCGCACCATCTCCGTGAGTTTCGAGGACCATTCAGCTGAATACGAGGCAGCGGAGCTGGATGAGTTGACGTTGGCCTACGCCACCACCATACACAAGAGTCAGGGTTCAGAATATCCCATCGTGGTCATCCCTATCCTGATGACTCATTTCGTAATGCTTCAGCGCAACCTCATCTACACCGGAATCACGAGAGCCAAGAAAATCTGCGTGCTCATCGGTCAGCCCAAAGCCCTCGCCTATGCTGTAAGAAATCTGACTGTGAGCAGCAGAAACACGAAATTGAAAGAACGGTTGCGTGGCGAGATTGAGGCGGCAACCAATTCTTCTCCACTCCACTTCAGCAAGCCGTATGTTTTGCCTGAAGAGAATCAGCCAATGATGGCTGCTGAACCAGGAATCAAAAGAAAGGAATAGTGGGCTTGTCGGCATTGTACTTTACGGTAACCGTCTGATCCGGAACACTGGTCTCGATATTCTTGATTCCTTTCTCAAAACGGAGATTGTTCTTGATTTTGTTTTCACAAGCCGCACAGTGCATCTGAGGGGTAGTTGTGAAAACCACAGTCTTGATTTCTCGAAAAACAAGGCTAATTTCGCACAATTCGAGGGAAATCATTGAAGTTTTTTATTATACTGGCTTATAATTCAGAAATTTTATCTAAATTTGCAGAAGCAAAAAAAAATCTGATGAAACATATAAAGACTGCATTGATAGGATTCGGGTATCGTGGCAAACAATTGCTGCGGCTGTTACGCACGATTGAAAACTTTGAGATTGTCGGTATCGCCGACATCAACGGCTGCGGGGATTCGGAATCTCCGGGCGCTTCCTTCTATCAGGGCGAGGAAGCCTACAAGATGATGCTCGACGAGCAACAGCCCAATCTGGTTTTCATCACCACCCCCTGGCACCTCCACATCACCCACGCCACAGAATGCATACTGCGAAACTGCCATGTGGCTCTCGAAATCAAAGGCGGACTCTGCCAAGATGAATATGCCCCGCTACAAGAAATCGCCCAACAGAAAGGAGTAAAGGTTTTTCCGCTGGAGAACACCCTCTTCATGCGAGAAATCCTTGCTGTAAAAAGAATGGTGGATGAAGGAGCACTTGGAGAAATCATCTATATGAGAGGCGGTTACCGCCACGACCTGCGCAAGCTGCTGCTCGATGACAATGGGGTACTGGGTGGACGAAAAGGTACGGAAAGCGTGTGGAGAAGCCGTTTCTACTCGCACCACAACGCCGACATCTATCCCACCCATGGACTCGGTCCGCTCTGCATGATTCTGGGCATCGGGAAAACAGACCATCTCGCCTGGCTTACATCCTTCGCCACCAAGGCTGTGGGACTTCGCCAGCACATGTCAGAAGATGATAATACTCCCATCACCCTGGGCGACATCATCTCTACGCAGATTGAAACCCAGGGCGGAACGCTCATCTCACTCACTCATGACACGACCCTGCCTCGCCCAAGAAGCCTCGACTTTGAGGTGCAGGGTTCGCTGGGCATCTGGGACGGCGTGAACCGACGCATCTACCTGGAAAAAATGAATACCGAAACCTGGGTAGCAGACGGCGCTATCCTGAGCCAATACGAAAGCCGTGAATGGCAACTCTGGGGCAAGGATGCCCTGAAGCACGACAGCCATCACCAGGGAATGGATTATATCATGCTGAAAAGCGTTGCAGCCGATATATTGGCTGGTGCCCAGCATCCAGCAGAAACGAAGGAAAGTGTACAGCATCCAGCAGAAACGATAGCTGAAATCCACTATCCCGCCACGCTGAACGATCTCGCCCTTTGGACTTCCGTAACCCTTCTATCGGAAATTTCCATCAGGGAGCATTGCCGTGTAGCATTCGGAAATATCAAAAATATCGGAGATAACGAATAATCGGAAATATCTGAGATAACGAATATATCGGAAAGAAAATTGATTTAGAATATAATATAAAATAAGTATTAAGAACAAAAGAAAAATATGATTACAGTTGATGGATTGACCGTAGAATTCGGCGGCACCACCCTATTCAAAGACATTTCCTTTCAGATTAACGAGAAGGACCGTATTGCCCTGATGGGCAAGAATGGAGCAGGTAAAAGTACCCTGCTCAAAATCATCGCTGGCGTGAGAAATGCCACACGAGGCTCGGTGTCGGCACCGAAAGACTGCGTCATCGCCTACCTGCCTCAGCACCTGATGACCGAAGACGGACGCACCGTGTTCGAGGAAACCTGCCAGGCCTTCGCACATCTGCATGAGATGCAGGCTGAAATAGACCGCATCAACAACGAGCTAACTACCCGCACCGATTACGATAGCGACGACTATATGCAGCTCATCGAAAAAGTATCTTCTCTGTCTGAAAAATTCTATGCCATCGACATGACCCACTTCGAGGAAGACGTAGAGAAAACGCTGCTCGGACTGGGCTTCGAACGCTCCGACTTCAACCGCCCTACCAGCGAGTTTTCGGGAGGTTGGCGCATGCGTATCGAGCTTGCCAAACTGCTGCTGAAATCGCCAGACGTGCTGCTCCTGGATGAGCCTACCAACCACCTCGACATCGAATCTATCGGATGGCTCGAAGACTTCATCATCAACAGTTCGAAAGCGGTGGTAGTGATCAGTCACGACCGAAAATTCGTAGATGACATTACAACAAGAACCATCGAGGTTACCATGGGCAGAATCTACGACTACAAGGCTACCTACAGCCAGTATCTGGAACTGCGCAAGGAGCGCCGCGAACAGCAGATGAAGAAATATGAGGAACAGCAGAAGATGATTGCCGAGACCAAGGACTTCATCGAGCGATTCAAGGGTACGTATTCGAAGACATTCCAGGTGCAGAGCCGCGTGAAGATGCTCGAAAAGCTGGAACTGATCGAGGTGGACGAGGAGGATACCAGCCGACTGAGACTGAAGTTTCCTCCAAGTCCGAGAAGCGGAGCCTATCCGGTTCAGATGAGTGACGTGGCAATGGCATTTGATGACAAGCAGATATTCAGCGGCGTGAATCTTACCGTGGAGCGTGGCGACAAGATTGCCTTCGTGGGAAGAAACGGTGAGGGTAAATCTACGCTCGTAAAATGCATTATGGGTCAGCTTCAGAACGAGGGTAAACTGGAGTTGGGCCACAATGTTCAGATAGGCTATTTTGCTCAGAACCAGGCGTCTTTGCTCGATGGAGAGCTTACTGTGTTCCAGACCATTGATGATGTAGCAAAGGGAGAAATCAGAAATAAGATTCGCGATTTGCTGGGTGCATTCATGTTTGGCGGCGAGGATTCTACCAAGAAAGTGAAGGTATTGTCGGGAGGCGAGCGCACCCGTCTGGCTATCCTGAAGTTGCTGCTGGAGCCAGTGAATTTATTGATTCTCGATGAGCCTACCAACCACCTTGATTTGAAGACAAAGGATGTGTTGAAGCAGGCGCTGCTGGATTTCGACGGCACGCTGATTGTAGTGAGTCACGACCGAGACTTCCTGGATGGTCTGGTCAGCAAGGTGTACGAATTCGGCCATGGTCGCGTCCGCGAGCATCTCTGCGGAATCTACGAGTTCCTGGAAACAAAGAAAATGGAAAGCCTTCAGGAATTGGAGAAGAAATAAAATCTCAAAAGTTTTTTTACGTAAGAGGATGCTCCATTATTCATCGGATGAAGAAACGAAAAAGGAGGGTGTGTCATAAGTCTATGGCGCACCCTTTTCGTTTTT
>NZ_QSQJ01000055.1:0-18772 GCF_003436715.1 Prevotella sp. TF12-30
TCAATCAAAGTCCAATTTAGAGCGAGTTATCATTTTTAACGTTACATTTTCTATATATTTTTCATGCATGTTCTATGGAATTCCGTTTTTTTATATACCTTTGCTGCCGGAATATTAACAATAAATTTTTAAACGTATGAATTCAAAATCAGCAGCAAAATTGGCTGCATGCGCCTCATTTGCGCTATTTTTGAGTGGAATTCCTTCACAGAAGGCCTGCGCACAAGAGCAGGAGAAGAAGGTTGTGGTAGAAGATGCAGACAACGAGAAGCGCTATCTGCCAGCCAACAGCATCAGCGTAAGCAGCGGATATTCATGGCTCAGCAACGAAATTCTTACGGCCAACGGCGATAAACTGGGCAGAACGCCTACCGGCTTCGACGTGACCATGGAATACGCCCATCTGTGGAAACTGAAGAACACCCGCCGTCCTTTTTATATAGGCTTCTCTATTAATGGCATGGGCAGCAGAACCAAGGTGGAAATCCCTAGAAACGGCGGCAATGACGTCAACGATGTAATCATGAACTATTTCGTCGGTGCGGGTTACAAAATGGCCTACAAGACCAACAAGCGCTTCATCTGGAATCTGCTGCTGAGCCTTGGCTACGCCTGCACAGACGACGAATTCGCCACCGTAGATGGCTTTGGCGTCTATGCGGAAATGGGATGCGAATACATGCTCAGCAAGCACTGGTCGGCTGGCGTGAATCTTGGCGGCATGTCCTCCGCTTACAAGCAGCCGGCAGGCTGGGACGGCAGCAAATATAAATACGGAATCGATCACAATGGCTTGCGCGCAAAGCTGGCCTACTACTTCTAATTACGGAACCAGGCTCATTGAATTATAAGAAAGCAGCGAGGCGATACTCTACCTTGATTATTTATAGGTAGAATATCGCCTCGTTTCCTTCATTGAAGAGGAGGTCCAGGATGCTCATATTCGGCTGGAAACCGTGCTTCTGTTCATAGACCTGATAATAGCGCTGGGGAGCGAATTCTGCATCAGGAAGCGGCTTCTTTGGGCGAATCGCATCGCGGAAATCCTTGATTTCATCATTTTCTTTCAGTTCTTTACTCTGAATATAGGCTTCGGTGATTGAAATCTTCGGGCGAATATCCAGAAGCTCTATCATCTTCTCTGTAGTTTCCATATTGAAATCGAAGAGAAACTCGTATTTCTTTTCGAAGAAGGGGCGGATATCGTCCTGGTAATACTCGAAGAAGGGGCTCTCGCCGTAGGCGGAGAGGAGCGCATTCCAGTGGACGTGGCGCCAGTTGGCGTGGTCGGAGATGCGGATGTCCTTCATCGCCAGCGATGTGTTGTGATTGGTGGGGATGGTGAGCGAGAGGGGGCCGTTGGTAGTCGGGATGATCATACGGTTGCGATAGGTTTGCTTGATAAAGCTCTCGTGGCGCTCTATCAGGCATTCATCGTAGCGGTTCAGCTTCTGATACCACTGGATGGGGCCGAAATATGTGGAAGAAAGAAGGGCTTTCAATTTACTTTGAACTTTGAGATTTGAACTTTGAACTTTATGATTACTCTTTACGTTTAGAACAGCTTGTAAGCCTTGCCTATCATCTGATGCTTATGCACCACCTGCTGCCCGGTTGGCGTCTTCAGGAGATAGAAGCGGCAATCCTTGCAGCCACAGCGCTTACAGCACACCGTAGGAATGATATACTGCACCGTATCGATGCGAATCGTATCGCCCGGCTGCTTCTCTACCCTACCTATGAAATAAGCCTCAGCAACTATCTTGCGGCGCTGGTTGCGGCGCTGATACGTGACGGAATCGGTGAAGACAACCACATCGCCACGATTGAAAAAATCGCAGTCAATCCTATTCACTATCACCCGGTTGCCAGCCTGCAGTTGCGGAGGAAGACCTCCGGCGGGCACCGTGAAGACAGTGAAGGCATAGGTTCGCACCACCCACACCAGGAGCAGCGATAAACCTAAAGCTATTAGGAACTTAACTGCGATTTTCAAATCTATCTTTGCTTACTTGATTTCAAAAACTTCTGTTACTTGATGTTATCTACGAAGTTGAACAGGCGATTCCAGCGGATGCCTGAGAAGCCTGGATGATCAGGACTGTGGCTCCACCAGATGAAGATAGGCTTGCCCACGATGTGATCCTCAGGAACGAAGCCCCAGTAGCGGCTATCGGCTGAGTTGTGGCGGTTGTCGCCCATCATCCAGTAATAGTCGAGCTTGAAGGTGTAGCTCTTCGCCAGCTTGCCGTTGATGAAGATGTTGCCCTGGCTATCTACCTTGAGGTCGTTGCCCTCGTAAACCTTGATGCAGCGCTCGTAAACAGGCAGATTCTTCAGCGTCAGGGCGATGCTCTTGCCCTTCTTAGGAATCCATACAGGACCGTAATTATCGCATGTCCAGCCGGTGTAGGCGTTGAGCGGATAAAGGTCGCCGTATCTCGCATCAGTATTGATGGAGATGCTCTCCACGAGGTTCTTGTTCGCCTTCAGCGCCAGATAAGCCTTCTTGGTAAGTGGAATCACGCCGCTCTGATTGTACATCAGCAGGTCTTCATTGGTGATTCCCAGCTCATCGGCAAGGTCGATAGGGAACTCGCCCTTGAGCTTCATCTTGTAGGTATATTGCACATTATCAGGCTCCTTGTTTGCCTTGCCATTCAGGTAAACGATGCGGTTCTTGATTTGCAGGGTCTGTCCCGGCAGACCTACGCAGCGCTTCACGTAGTTCTCGCGGCGGTCGGTAGGACGGCTGATGATGTCGCCATATTCGCCCGGCATGCTGGCGATGTAGTTGCGTCCGGCAGCATACACCTTTTCGAAGTAGCTGCGCTGCTGCAGAGGATTCAATACGCGCACATCCTGCTGCTGTCCGTTCTGCTCCAATATCTGGTCGCCGATGGAGTAAACCATCTGATAGTAATCATTCGCCTGATAGCGCTCCTCGTTGCAGAGCGTATCTCCGGCAGGATAGTTGAACACCACGATGTCGTTGAGTTTCACGTTGCCCAAGCCCTTTACTCGGCGGTAATCCCAGTGAGGCCACTCCACATAGCTCTTCACGTTGACCAGCGGCATGGTGTGCTGGGTGAGCGGCATGGTGAGCGGGGTTTCAGGGATGCGAGGACCATAGCTTACCTTGCTCACGAAGAGATAGTCGCCCGTGAGGAGACTCTTTTCGAGCGAAGATGATGGAATCACATAGTTCTGGAAGAAGAAGAGGTTGATGAAATAAACCGCTACGAGCGCGAATACGAGCGCATCAACCCAGCTCATGATGAAACGGATAGGACCTTCCTCATCCTTCCACCACTGCCAGTGAATCTTCTTGGTGATGTAAACATCGAAGATGAACGGAACCACGATGAGTCCCAGCCAGCTCTCTACCCATATCAGGAAGAGGAGGTAGAGGGCGAGAACCACTGCGAACTTCGCCCACTGCACCTTCATATTAAGGTTTTGTTTCTGTTTGTCAATCATGTCTTTCTTTTTTGTTTCAAGAAATCATATTTCCGAGATTCCTGATTTAGAACTTAAATAAATCTGATGTGGTGAGCAAACCGGTATGGTTGGCTGTAAACTCAGCTGCGAGAACGGCTCCCAGAGCAAAGCCCTTGCGTGAGTGGGCACTGTGCTCGATGGTAATCATATCAGCATCTGAATCATACATCACGGCGTGGATTCCAGGAACCTCGCCATCTCGTACGCAGTTGATTACCAGGTCCTCATCGGTGATGTTAGCATCGCCCTCATCGTGATGGCCATCCTCTGTCCAGTAGGTAACACCACGCTTCCAGTCCTTCTTTCTGTCGATGTTGTCGATGATTTCCTCAGCAAGAGTGATGGCTGTTCCTGATGGCGCATCGAGCTTATGCACGTGGTGGGTTTCCTGCATGCATACTGAGTACTGTGGGAATCCGTTCATGATCTTTGCCAGATAGCGGTTTACGGCAGAGAAGATAGCCACACCGATGCTGAAGTTAGAGGCCCAGAAGAGGGTCTGCTTACCGTCGACGCAGAGTTTCTCCACGTCTTCCTTATGGTCTTTCATCCAACCTGTTGAACCTGAAACCACCTTCACGTTGTGAGAGAAAGCCTTCAGATAGTTGCCGTAAGCGGCAGTAGGGTTGGTAAACTCGATGGCAACATCGGCAGAGCAGAACTCCGGGCTGTCGATATCCTCAGGGTTATTCACGTCAATCTTACATACGATTTCGTGGCCACGCTGCAGGGCGATCTCCTCGATCATGTGTCCCATCTTTCCGTAGCCGATCAAAGCAATTTTCATCTTTATCTAAATTTTATTTGTTCTTACTTTTTGTTCTATTCGGCAAAAAAAATGCAAATGAGCGCAATGAAAGCTTGCTTTCAAATTGCCGAGTGCAGCTTTTTTTATGCAAAAATACACATTTTTCTTCGAAAAACCTTGAAAAATCCTTGTTATTATAATAATAAATAGAAAATTTTGGTTATTTTTGCAGTGATTTAGGGCTTTTAGCCTCATTTAGTAACTAAAAAATAGAAAATGATGAGCAAATACATATTTGAGACAAAGATGGAAGTGAGGGATTACGAGTGCGATATTGAGGGCATCGTGAACAACGCCAACTATCTGCACTACATGGAGCATACCCGCCATCTCTTCCTGAAGGAATGCGGCCTCAGCTTTGCCGAAATGCACAATAAGGGCGTGGATGCTGTGGTGGCGAGAATGAACCTGCAGTACAAGGTTCCGCTGCAATGCGATGACGAATTCCTTTCGCGCCTGTGGCTGGAGAAGCAGGGCGTAAGATACGTCTTCCATCAGGACATCTTCCGTGCCAGCGACGAGAAGCTCTGCCTCAAGGCAACAGTAGAACTCGTCTGCCTCATCAACGGGAAGCTGGGCAACAGCGAGGATTACGACAAGGCATTCGAGAAATATTTCTCATCCCAAGGTTAACAGGTTAACAGTTAACAGCTGATTTTTCAATACCCCTTCCGCACACGAGCGAAAAACTTGCACCATCTAGGACAAGCATCAAGCTTGCGATTCCATCAAAGGACAAGCATCAGAACTTGCGATCCGAAAGAGGCAATCCTATAAACCATAAAAGCCGAAACAATATGGAGCAACTACTTCACTACGTGTGGAAGCACAAACTCTTCCCACTCTCCCCTCTTTCCACCACCGACCACAGGCAGGTGGAAGTCATCGACCCCGGATTGCACAACCGCAATGCAGGGCCCGATTTCTTCAACGCTAAAATCAAGATTGCCGGAACCCTTTGGGTGGGCAACGTGGAGATTCACGACAAGGCGAGCGACTGGTATCTTCATGCTCACGACAAGGACGAAAGATACGACAACGTGATTCTGCACGTCTGCGGCAACATAGATACGGAAGCCCGAAACTCCAAGGGTGCCCCGTTGACGCAGATGCAGCTCGACATCCCCGAGAATGTCTTCAAGCACTATCAGGAGCTGCTCACCATCGACCAGTATCCTCCTTGCTATCAGATAATTCCATCGCTCACTAAGCTCACTGTCCACTCGTGGATGAGCGCCCTGCAAACCGAGCGCCTTTCGCAGAAGACGGAGGCGATAGAGGAGCGCGTGCGCCGCTGCAACGGCGACTGGGAGAATGCCTATTTCGTAACCCTGGCCAGAAACTATGGCTTCGGAATCAATGGCGATGCCTTTGAGCAGTGGGCGCTGAACCTGCCGCTGAGAGCCGTAGATCATCACCGCGACGACCTCTTCCAGGTGGAAGCTATCTTCATGGGGCAGGCGGGATTGCTGGAGCTGAACACCATCCCCGAAAGATATCAGAAAGAAGCCTTGAACGACGGGTATTTTGCGAGATTGAGAAATGAGTATCTTTATCTCTCGCATAAGTTCTCACTGCAGCCGATGGATTACAAGCTGTGGCGATTCCTGCGACTCCGCCCGCAGAACTTCCCGCATATCCGCATTTCGCAGCTTGCCAATCTTTATTATAACCGCCGTGCGGGATTAAGCCAGCTGCTGGAGGCCACCACGGTGAAGGAGGCGAAAAAGGTGCTCTCTACCAGCGTTACGGAGTATTGGGAAACTCATTACACCTTCGGCAGCACGAGCATCCGTAACGAGAAGCACCTCTCCCCTTTCTCGCTCAATCTGCTCATCATCAACACCGTGGTTCCCATCCTCTTTGCCTACGGCAGGCACCGTGGCGAGGAGAAATACTGCGACCGCGCCTTCGATTTCCTGGAGGAGCTGAAGGCGGAGAATAACCACATAGTAAGGATGTGGCAGCAGTGCGGCCTGGAGGTGGAGAATGCTGGTGATAGCCAGGCGCTTATCCAGCTGAAGAAGGAATACTGCGACAAGAAGGAATGCCTGAGGTGCAGGATTGGGTATGAATACTTGAAGAGATAACTAATTATTTTTTAAGATTATGGCTGACCAACAGGAAATTTTAAATACTATACTCTTAACAAGGCTGAACTACTTCAGCCTTGCGGGAATGCTGGAGCTATACCGAAAGGTGGGCTCCGCCACGCTCATCCTGGAGCATAAGAACAACCTCAGAGACATCCTGCCCGATGCCTCGGATAAACTCGTGAACGCTATCCAAAACTGCGACGAGGCCCGAAAACGCGCTGAAGAGGAACTGGAATACGACATAAGATATGGTATCGAACCGATAACGATGAACGACGAACGTTATCCGCAACGACTCAAGGATTGCGATGATGCGCCACTCATGCTCTTCTATAAAGGCAACGCCAACCTGAACCAGCAGCGAATCATCAACATCGTGGGAACCCGTCACTGCACTCCTTACGGCGAAGACCTTATCCGCCGCTTTATCACCGACCTGAAGCAGCTCTCCCCTCGTGTCTTGATAGTGAGCGGCCTGGCTTATGGTGTGGATATCGTGGCTCATCGCCAATCCCTCGCCAGCGGCTACGAAACCGTGGGCGTACTGGCTCATGGTCTCGATGACCTCTACCCCCGTCAGCACCGGGAAACGGCTGCAAAGATGATTGAACAGGGCGGTTTGCTCACCGAATTTCTTACCCGTACGAATGCAGATAAGATCAACTTCGTGCGCCGCAACCGAATCGTGGCGGGAATGTCGGATGCCTGCATTCTGATAGAGAGCGCTGCTCACGGCGGAGGCCTCATCACCTGCGATATTTCGCAATCCTACGGCAGGGACGTCTTCACCTTCCCGGGCAGGATAGGCGATTACTACAGCGAGGGCTGCAACAACCTGATTCGCAACAACGGCGCCACGCTCATCACCAGTGCCGAGGATTTCGTGAAGGATATGCGCTGGCAGGATGACGCCACCCTGATGCGAGCCAAGCAGCAGGGCATCGAGCGCAGCCTCTTCCCGGAGTTATCACCCGAAGAGGAGCTCATCGTCCAAATCCTCTCCAAGACCAATGATCTTCAGATTAACATCATCAGCGTGAAATCGAACATCGACATCTCCCGCCTCACCTCCCTCCTATTTACGCTGGAGATGAAGGGCATCATCCGCACCCTGGCAGGAGGTATGTATCATCTTTTGAAGTAACTCTTTGGCAATATCAAAAAAAAGATGTAATTTTGCAGCCGCAAAAGAAAAGAGGATTGCCCCCTCTTGCTAAACAAAAAGAATAAGATGAAAATAGGTAATATAGAATTTGGGCCTCAGCCCCTCTTCCTCGCTCCGATGGAAGACGTAACGGATATTGGCTTTCGCATGCTCTGCAAGCGATTCGGAGCTGCCATGGTTTATACTGAGTTCGTATCGGCAGAAGCCTTGGTGCGAAGCATCAAGAGCACAGTCAGCAAGCTTACGATAAGCGATGAGGAGCGCCCTGTGGGCATTCAGATTTACGGCAGAACCACCGAGGATATGGTGGAAGCTGCCAAGATTGTGGAACAGGCGAAGCCGGATGTGATTGACATTAACTTCGGCTGTCCGGTGAAGAAGGTTGCCGGAAAGGGTGCGGGAGCCGGAATGCTCCGCAATATCCCATTGATGCTGGATATTACAAGAGAAGTGGTGAAGGCGGTAAACGTGCCCGTAACCGTGAAGACCCGACTGGGTTGGGATTGCGAGAACCTCATCATCACCGAGCTTGCCGAACAGTTGCAGGATTGCGGAATCCAGGCGCTCACCATCCACGGCAGAACCCGAAGCCAGATGTACACGGGTGAAGCCGACTGGAGCCTCATCGGAGAGGTGAAGAACAACCCCCGCATCCATATTCCTATCATCGGCAACGGCGATATTACGACCCCGGAAGAAGCCAAGCTTGCTTTTGAGCGTTACGGCGTAGATGCAGTGATGATTGGTAGAGCCACCTTCGGAAGACCATGGATTTTCAAGGAAATCCGTGATTATCTGGATAATACGGGTGCAGCCCCATTAACCGTGGATGAGAAGATTGACCTTCTAGAGGAGCAGCTTCGCATCAACGTGGAGCGCATCGACGAGTACCGAGGCATTCTCCACACCCGTCGCCACCTTGCCGCCTCCCCTATCTTCAAAGGCATTCCTGATTTCCGCCAGACGAGAATCGCCATGCTGAGAGCCACGACCGTGGAGGAATTGAAAGAGATATTGAAAGAATGCCGGGAGAGAATCAAGGCAATACAATAAAGCAAAACGCCCTGTAGGAGCAAAAGCCTCGTATATGAAAGCTTTTGCCCTTACAGGGCGAATCCGTTATATCTTCCTTGTACCCAGGGTGTTGCCCTGGGCTAAGAGCTTATTGGGCCTTCAGCCCGCTTCATGAACCACATTCAAGAATTAACTGTTCATCTTGACGATCAAGAGTTAACTGGTTAACAGTTAACAGCTGATTTTCTATACTTCGCCCGAGAAATCCGAAGAGGGAATGTATCTCTAAATATTGGAAACTTAATTCCAACATCAAAGGAATGGCTTCCCAATATCGAAGGGCTTTACTTCTTCAATATAGAAGCACCTTCGAGCAGGGCTAGTGCCTTGTTCTCGTTCTCCTCCATGATTTCGCGCTCTCCAGGGCCCTTGTCATTGATGCCGCAGAGGTGCAGGATGCCGTGGATGATGACGCGGTGAAGCTCATCATCGTAGGTCTTGCCAAACTGCTCGGCATTGGTGCGCACGGTATCGAGCGAAATCACGATGTCGCCGTTAATCACATCATCCTCATCATAATCGAAGGTGATGACATCGGTATAGTAATCATGACCCAGATACTCGTTGTTCACTTCGAGAATCTTCTCGTCATCTACAAACATATAGCCTATCTCTCCCACCTTGCGGCCATGAGAGGCAGCTACCTTGCGAATCCAGGCACTGGTGTCGCGCTTCTTGATTTTCGGCATTTTCACGCCATCTACATTGTATGTTATCATACGCTTCTTCCTCCTATTTTTATTTTATTTTTGGTAAAAATTCATCTACTTCTCTTCCGAAGAATCTCAATTCCCTAACCAGCGTTGAGCTGATGCTGCAGTATCTTGGGTCGGAAAACAGCAAGATGGTTTCTACGCCGCCCAACTGCTTGTTGATGTCAGCCTGCTCTCTTTCGTACTCGAAATCCTTGGCAGAGCGGACGCCGCGAACCAGGAACCTGGCTCCCAGGCGATGCGCCAGGTCGATGGTGAGGTCATCGTAGGCAACCACCTCCAGGCGGTAGCCCTTGGATGCATCCTCCGCATCCACCAACTCCGAACATTCCTTCGGAAAAACAGCCTTAATATCCTCCACACGCTTCGAGATTTCCTCGCTGGCGTGCTTCAGCTTGCTCATCGCTACTGCAATCACGAGCTTGTCAAACATGGGCAGAGCACGCTCGGCAATGTTCTGATGTCCTATCGTAAATGGGTCGAATGTACCCGTAAATATTCCAATCTTCATTACTTTGAACTTTGAGATTTGAACTATGAGATTTGAACTTTATTCAAACAGGTCGCCCTGCAAGATGTTGCTTCCATACGGATTCCTGCCGAGATGATCATAGGCAAGCTTGGTGGCCATTCTGCCTCGTGGCGTACGCTTGATGAAGCCTTCCATGATGAGGAATGGCTCGTAAACCTCCTCTACGGTACCGCCATCTTCGCCGATAGCCGTGGCAATGGTGCTTACGCCCACCGGACCTCCACGGAACTTGTCGATGATGGTGGTGAGAATCTTGTTGTCTATCTCGTCCAAGCCATACTGGTCGATGTTGAGCGCCTTGAGAGCCATCTGGGCAATCTCGTAAGTAATGGTTCCGTTACCCTTCACCTGGGCGAAATCCCTGACTCTTCTGAGCAGCGAGTTGGCGATACGAGGGGTTCCACGCGAGCGGCGGGAGATTTCCACTGCCGCCTCATCTTCTATCGGCACCTGCAGGAGCATGGCACTTCGCTTGATAATCTTCTGAAGCGTCTCAGGGTCGTAGTATTCCAGATGCAGATTGATTCCGAAACGGGCACGGAGCGGAGCTGTGAGAAGTCCGCTGCGGGTGGTGGCTCCCACGAGGGTAAACGGATTCAGATCTATCTGGATGCTTCGTGCCGAAGGCCCTTTGTCTATCATGATGTCGATGCGGTAATCCTCCATCGCCGAATAGAGATACTCCTCTACCACTGGCGAAAGGCGGTGGATTTCATCGATAAAGAGCACATCGTTAGGCTCCAGGGAGGTAAGGATACCTGCCAGGTCGCCCGGCTTATCGAGCACAGGGCCTGATGTAATCTTGAAGCCCACACCCAGTTCGTTGGCGATGATGTTACTCAATGTGGTCTTACCCAATCCCGGAGGACCGTGCAAGAGGGTATGGTCGAGCGGTTCGCCACGATACTTGGCAGCCTCTACGAAGACTTCGAGATTATCCACCACGCCATTCTGTCCGCTGAAGTCGGAGAACTTCAGTGGGCGCAGTGCTTTCTCGAATTCCTTTTCGGCAGGCGAAACCGTCTGTTGTCTTATATCAAAATCTTCGTTCATTCTATGACTATTATCGATAATATGGGTGCAAAGTTACACATTTGTTGCGGAATTAAAGAAGAAAAGCCGAATTATTTTGCCTCAGATTTTGCACAATCCAAGAAGATTCGTGCAGATTCGTAAGCTCGAACTAACAAAAATGTTATAATTTGATATTTAATTATTAAATAATTTGCTTATTCGGTAGAAAAGACGTACTTTTGCACCCAATATTGAAAGCGAGGAAAGAAGGAGGAGAGAAGAGAAAGAAGAGAGATCGTCAAAGACAATCATCCCGGAGATTGCAAATAAGAGAGAAATATCAGGATTTTAAAAAGAAATAGAATTATGCTAAAGTTTTTTCAGGGGCTCAGCAAGTTGCTGGCCAATTACACCTCTATTTTCGTAATAGGTGTAGCAGTATTCACATTCTTCTTCCCACATACCTTCGACTGGGTGCGCGGAACTACTCAAACCGTCATTCTCGGCATCATCATGCTCACCATGGGCTTGACCCTGACCACCAACGACTTCAAGATTCTGGCTCAGCGCCCGCTGGATGTCTTCATCGGCGCCTGCGCCCAGTTCATCATCATGCCGGGCGTGGCTTATACCCTGGTACATGTGTGGCATCTTGATCCAGCCCTGGCGCTCGGAATCCTGCTGGTAGGTTGCTGTCCGGGCGGAGTATCAAGCAACATCATGAGTTATCTCTGCCATGGCGATGTGGCTTTTTCTGTGGGAATGACCTGTGCCTCCACCATTCTTGCGCCAGTGATGACTCCGCTGCTGATGAAGATTACGGCAGGCGAGATTATCCATGTAGATGCTGTGGGAATGTTCATCAACATTCTGATAGTTACGATTATCCCTGTGGCCATCGGCTGCGCTTTGAATTATATCTATGGCAAGAAGGATTGCTTCCCTACCATCCAGAGTCTGATGCCGGGCATCAGCGTAACCTGTCTGGCGATTATCGTGGGAGGTGTGATTTCTACGGTTCACGATGACTTGGTGGCTCGTGGCTTATCGCTTTTCCTCTGGACTTTTGCCGTGGTTTTCTGCCACAACACGCTGGGCTATCTGCTGGGTTGGCTTGCCGGAAAACTGGCGGGCTTCAATACTGCCAAGAAGCGTACCATCAGCATTGAGGTGGGAATGCAGAATGCCGGTCTTGCCACGGTTCTTGCGGGCAATTTCTTCGCCGCCCAGCCCCTCGCCGTATTGCCTTGCGCCATCAGCTGCGCCTGGCATAGTATTTCGGGCACCATCCTTGCAGGAATCTATCTGAAATGGGATCACATGCATGAGAAGAAGTAAATGAATTCGGAAAAAGATAAATACACAAAAAAGGTCGTGAAGTTCTATCAGAAACCTCACGACCTTTTCTTATCTCATTACCTCACGGGTTAACAGGTTAACAGTTAACAGCCGTTTTTTCTATAGTTACTTCCCCGTGGTCAGCAGCTTCACGGCACGCTGAACAATCTCGTTCGTCTCGTTCCAAACCTGGAAATATTGACTCATATCCCAGATATCTCTTGCTACAAGGGCCTTCAGCTGCAGGGCGAGGTATTTCTTTGTCTGAGTCAATTCAGCCTCATCCTTAGGCTCTATCTTCTCTTTCTTGCCCTCAGCGATAATCGCATCGATGAGCGAAGAAGGAACCTCGTAGGTTGCCAGGAACTTGTTGAAATCCTTATACTGGCTCTTCAATTCCTTGCGATGCGCATCGATGAACTTCAGACTCTGGTTGATGACGATGCTCTTGGCTGCCAGCTGACGGTGCATCTTGGTGTACTTGGTAGTATCCAATGGCACGAAATAATCGGGCATGATTCCGCCACCACCATAAACCACACGGTGCTTGCGCAAAGTATAATACTTCAAGCTGTCGGAAAGATGGATGCTGTCCTGGTTGGTAAACTCGCCATGCTTGTAGCGGTTGTCGAGATCCATCGCATAATCCAATCTGTCTCCCTTCTTATACGGCTTCTGGATGCATCTGCCGCTAGGCGTATAATAATGTGCGATGGTGAGGCGAATCTCGCTGCCATCATCGAAGGTGAGCGGACGCTGCACCAATCCCTTGCCGAAGGTTCTGCGACCTACCACTACGCCACGGTCCTGATCCTGGATGGCTCCGGAAACAATCTCGGCGGCAGAAGCAGTAAACTCGTTGGTGAGCACCACCACCTTGCCCTTGCGCCATCTGCCGTTCGCCTGCGCCTTGTACTCCTGGCGTGGAGCTGCACGACCACTGGTATAAACGATGAGATCTCCCTTCTGCAGGAACTCGTTGGCTATCTGAGCCGCTGCCTGAAGGTAGCCGCCGCCATTATCCTCAAGGTCGAAGATCAGGTCTTTCATTCCCACTTTCTTGAGCGAATCCATCGCCGTAGTCACCTCCTTGTAGCTGGTCAGACCGAAGCTTCCCAATCGGATGTATCCGATTCCCGGACGAATCATATACGCTGCATCCATGGTGGTTACAGGAATCTTATCACGCTTTACCTTGAAGGTGAGCTTGTCCTTGATGCCCCGGCGCACGATGGTAAGATTCACCGTGGTTCCCTTAGGACCACGAAGGCGCTTCATGATTTCCTCCTTGCTCATCTTCACACCCGAAATAGCCGTATCATTCACCGCAACGATGCGGTCGCCGGCTATGATTCCCACCTTCTCGGAAGGACCATTCACTACGGGCTGGATGACGAGCAAGGTATCATCTACCATATTAAACTGCACGCCAATGCCATCGAAACTGCCATTCAGCGGTTCATTCATCGCCTTGGTTTCCTTGGCTGTGGTGTAGGAAGAATGAGGGTCGAGCTTTTCGAGCATGCCTCTGATGGCATCCTCCACGAGCTTGCTCTCATCCACACTATCCACATAGAGGTTGGTGATGGCGATTTCTGCCCTACCCAACTTCTCTATCGGGCTATTCTTGCCCATCTTGATGCGCAGCTGGGCACTGGCAGAAGTTGCTGCCAAGAATGCCAGAAACGCAAATAAAATTATCTTCTTCATTTTCTAAAACTTCGTTCTTCACTCTTCACTTAATCCAGCGGTGCAGAATCTTCCTCCGGAATATCCTCCTCAATCACCAGGTTATCGATGATGAAGTTCTGACGTTCCATCGTATTCTTACCCATATAATACTCCAGAAGTTTCTGCACCTGGTCGGTCTTATGGAGCGTAACCTGCTCCAATCGCATATCCGGACCGATGAAGTGGGCAAACTCCTCTGGCGAAATCTCTCCCAATCCCTTGAATCGGGTGATTTCCGGGTCAGGACCAAGGTTTCTGATGGCCTGCTGGCGCTCCTCATCGCTGTAGCAGTAATGCGTGATGAAATCGCCCTTCTTCTCCTTTGGTCCCAACTTGGCATCGGCATCAGCCACCGCCTGCTTGTTCTTGATTTTGGTTCGTTTGTTGCGTACTCGGAACAATGGGGTCTGAAGCACATACACGTGGCCCTTCTTGATGAGATCAGGGAAGAACTGCAGGAAGAAGGTGATGATGAGCAGGCGGATGTGCATTCCATCCACATCGGCATCGGTAGCCACAATCACCTTATTATATCGCAATCCATCCAAACCATCCTCGATGTCGAGGGCAGCCTGGAGCAGGTTGAATTCCTCGTTCTCGTAAACCACCTTCTTGGTCAGACCATAGCAGTTCAATGGCTTGCCTCGCAGGGAGAATACCGCCTGGGTGTTCACGTCGCGGCTCTTGGTAATGCTTCCGCTGGCAGAATCACCCTCGGTGATGAAGATGGAACTTGCTTCCTTCTGCTCGTTCTTGGCGTCGCTGAAGTGGATGCGGCAATCGCGCAACTTGCGGTTGTGAAGGTTCGCCTTCTTGGCACGCTCACGAGCCAGTTTGGTAACACCAGCCATCGCCTTGCGCTCACGCTCACTCTCCTTGATCTTGTTCTCCAGAATCTCAGCCACATCCTTGTGGATATGGAGATAGTTATCTACTTCCTTCTTCAGGAAATCGCCTACATACTTGTTGATGGTTTCGCCTCCGTTCGGAGACATTGTGGTACTTCCGAGCTTAATCTTCGTCTGACTCTCAAACACCGGCTCCTCTACGTTCAGTGCAATGGCAGCCACCAGTCCATTTCGGATGTCAGCATACTCATACTTGCCGTAGAACTCCTTGATGGTTCTGGCGATATGCTCCTTGAAGGCACTCTGATGAGTACCGCCCTGGGTGGTATGCTGACCATTCACGAAGGAATAGTACTCCTCGCCATACTGATTGGTATGGGTAAAGGCAATCTCGATGTCTTCGCCTTTCATGTGAACAATCTCGTAAAGACCTTCATTGGTCATGTTATCGGTCAGGAGATCCTTCAAACCATGACGGCTGAGGATGCGGCGACCATTGTGCATGATGGTAAGACCGGTGTTCAGATAAGTATAGTTACGGAGCATGGTTTCCACGAAATCATCGTGGAAAGAATAGTTCTTGAACAGGGTATTATCCGGTTCGAAGAAGATGAAGGTACCGTTCTCGTCCTCCGTATCTTCGGTAACATCGCTCTGCAGAATACCTTTCTCAAACTTCAGATGGCGCACCTTGCCGTCGCGGAACGACTTTACCTCGAAATGGGAGCTGAGGGCATTCACCGCCTTCACACCCACTCCGTTCAAGCCGACACTCTTCTTGAACGCCTTGCTGTCGTACTTACCACCGGTATTCAGCACGCTCACAGCCTCTACGAGCTTCCCCTGAGGAATACCACGACCATAGTCGCGCACGCTGACCCGCAGATGATCTTCGATATCAATCTCCAATCTGGATCCAGCTCCCATCTTGAACTCATCGATAGAGTTATCTACCACCTCTTTCAAGAGTACGTAGATTCCATCCTCCGGCAGGTTACCATCACCCAGACGACCAATGTACATACCCGGACGAGTACGTACATGCTCCATATCACTCAAGTGTCGGATGTTGTCATCGGTATATTCTACCGGCTGCTGCTCCTGTGGGGCTTTCAATTCATTATTATCTTCTGACATAAAATCCTCCTATGTTTTAGGGGGAATCAAGAGAAATTAAGGAGTTATGATGAAAAGACATCCGTCTTGACCTCCCTAACTCCTTAACTCACTTAATTCCTTATTTAATAATCTTCTTGTAGCATTTTCTGCGCTTGTGCATCACTGGGGTCAAAGCTCCCCACTGTCCCTGCACGCCCGCATTGGTCTCCAGCTCTACCTGGGTTTCTCCCCACTCAATGCCGTACTTCTGATACCAAGGAATCAGATCAGCAAAGAGAAGCGCATTGGCACCCTTGGCACGATACTCCGGAAGAATACCGATGAGAAGGAGGTCAACGATGTTGGTCTTGTGCTGCTTGATGGCTCTCAACACGTGGAACCATCCGAAAGGCAACAGTCTGCCACGGCGGCACTTTCTCAGGGCATGAGCCAACGACGGCATGGTGATTCCTACACCGATGAGCTTATGCTCTCCACCCGTCCAATCCTCGATACAAGTGATGAGGTTGAAGTCAAGGAAACTGAGATACGACTTGATAAGCTGGTCTATCTGCTTTTGCGAGAGTTCTGAATATCCATAGAGATCCTTATAGGTATCGTTGATGAGATCGAAAATCTTCTGTCCCATTCCGCCTTGGAAGACTTCCTTCTTGGTAAGCTTGCGCACATGCAGATTATAGCGTTTCTCTATCATCATCGCTATCTTGGCGTACTTCTCCGGTATGGTATCAGGTACCATGATCTTGAACTCCACATACTTGTTATCTACCTCAAAACCCTCCAGGGCCTCGATGTGCTCCGGATAATAAGGGTAATTGTAGATGGTAGGCATAGTACCCAGCTGATCGAAACCCCAGGTAAGCATTCCCTCAGGGTCCATATCGGTAAATCCAAGCGGACCTACCATATCCTCCATACCTTTCTCTTTACCATACTTTTCCACAGCATCCAAGAGAGCCTTCGAAACCTCACGGTCGTCGATGAAGTCAATCCATCCGAAGCGGACGGATTTCTTTCCCCACTTATTGTTTGCCTTATGGTTGATGATAGCAGCAACGCGACCTGCCAGCTTTCCATCCTTATAGGCAAGATAATACTCTGCCTCGCAGAACTCGAACGCAGCGTTCTTATCCTTGCTCAGGGTATTCATTTCGTCGCTGAAAAGATTAGGCACATCGTATTCGTTGCCTTCGTAGAGGTCGTAGTGGAAGTCGATGAACGTCTTCAAATCCTTCTTGCTTTCGACCTTTTTAATTTCAATTAATGACATGATTTCAAACTAGTTTGCAATATTATAGGATGCAAAAATAGCAATATTTCGCCAAACGGCCAAATATTGCTATCTTTATTTTCAGTTTTTTAGGGGTTCAAGAATGATTACGAGCCACAAAGTGGCTTATATCACCCGATTAGTGGTGGTTCTGGCGGAATCATCACTTGATGAGATGCTTCTTAATCCACTCCATCTGCTTGCGATTGGTATCGGTGGTTGTCCAATGCTCGTTGATTGGTGTAAGCAGACTTTCCTTCTCGCATTTCAGGGTATTCCACACGGCGTAGCCGGTGGTTGGCGGACAGGTATTGTCGTTGTATCCCCAGGTGAGATAAGTTGGCGCCTTCACCTTCCGGGCAAAGTTCACCACATCATAATAAGCCAGGGTATGGATGCAATCCTTGTTCTGCAATATCCCATGGTATTTATTGAAGTGAGGATATCCGCCCGTTCTTCCCTTCTCAACGTATGCAGCCATATCGCTGAGGGCCGGATGATTGGCCACACACTGGGTTACTCTGCTATCCAAGCCTGCTGCGACAATCGCCAAGGCACCGCCCTGACTTCCGCCCTGCACAGCCACATTCTTTCCGTCCCATTCGGGGAGCGAGGTAAGGAAGTCGATGCAGCGCACCAATCCCTGATACACATGGCGCATGTAGTAGCGGTCCTTATCTTCCAATCCATTGGCAAGATAACCGCCGTTTGCATCGTTGAATCCCTTGCTTATCTCCTGGAAGGTTTCGACAGGAAGACGTGGATCGAGGCCATGAATCTCTATCTCGAAGCGGATAAATCCGTTCTCGGCATAATACTTGTTGCGCAGGGGTTCCTTGATGGTCTTGATGCCGGCTCCCGGAGGGGTGAGAACCACGGGATGGCTACCCTGCTTGGCATTCTTGGGATAGAAGAGATAGCCATACATCGCATGTCCCATCTTGTCTATCTGAAGTTTTACGAGATAGCAATCTATCTTATCTGTACAATATTCCTTGGCGAGTTCCTTGGTGTAGCTCATCGGCACGTTCTTCAGTTCGTCCTTTGCCTGCTGCCAGAATGCATCGAAATCCTTAGGCTCCTGGGTATAAGGCAGAATCTTATCCACCGAGAATCCTACTTTGATATGATGCTGGTAGGTTTTCCCATCGAGCTTATAGAATAATCTCAAATCTCGGAAGCCCGGAGTCTTTCGGGTTCCCATGTTCACGATGGCGCGCCCGTTCTTCAGCCTGAAGCTTCCCTGCTTGTCTGCCTTCAGCATGTCATCGCCAATTTCATAGTTCACCTCGCCATCCCGGGGAATTCCATACTTGTAGAAACTTACTTCCACCTTAGCCTGCTCGCCCGTCTTATAGAGCCAGTCGGCATGTTCAGGCACGGTAAGCCAAAGATAATCACTGCGATAGGGATAGTTCTCCGCCTTCACACTTAACACACTCGTCATGTTCATCGCCAGAATAAACATAAACGAAAGATAGATTGTCATTAATCTGTTCATAATTTTGTAGTTTGTTTTTAAATTCAATAGTTCGTTAAAATTTGAGATAATGGCTAAGCAGC
>NZ_QSQJ01000056.1:0-17407 GCF_003436715.1 Prevotella sp. TF12-30
ATATTGCTCATTCTCAACCACTTGCAGTTCATTTCTCTCATATTCACTTTCCGTTGCTTTTGCTTAAATTGTGCATGTCTCCCGTCATTCGTTCGCAACCTCGGTTTGCCTCTCCAACGGAGTTCCAATAGAAACCGTGAGTTCAATGCTTGGTCACAAGGACATAAAGACAACCCAGGTGTATGCCAAAATTACCAAAGAGAAATTGAGCAAAGACGTGGAAAAGTTGTCTCAGCAAATAAATAACATTGAGGAATTCACGTTTGGAAATGTTTGCAACGATAATACTAACACTATAAATGGCAGAGTATGAAACGACAAGTGATAACAATACAAGAAGATATGGTCATCTACGCCCCACATCATGGTGAGGTGTGGATGACAGTTTGGGAGATTGCCGAACTGTTGAATGTAACAGGGACAGCAGTGAAGAATACCATCAAGCGCATTTGGAAACAAAGTGTGCTGAAAGATTTCCAGCATTCTCAATACATCAAACTTGAAAATGGATATTCTGCGCATGTCTATGATATGGAAGTGATTATCGCCATAGCACTTCAAATGGATACATACCAAGCCTTGTTGTTCAGACAATGGTTTATCAGTAAGGTAGTGAACCGCAAGGATTGCCAAGCAGAGCAAGTAAAACACGAGTATCCGATGATTATTGTGATGAACGGAACGACACCAAAAGGTGCAAGTTAGAATCTTTCATCTTTTAATAAGATTCCTACACCTTTATAATATAATAGCGTACAGGGGAAACGATTTTTGTCGTTGTACCCTGTACGCTATTTTTGTTTCGCTATAATGAAGCAGTACCCTCCCCTTGTGAAACAGTGCCGTCGATTATCGGCTTGCGGTAATTACCAGTGAGAAGTGCTTGTATCTCGGATTCCGGATAGAGGGTTTTGCCACATAATATAATGTAGGGCAAGATGCCTTGTTTGCGATATTCCTGCAAGGTACGGCGACTAAGCTTCAGGAACTCGGAGAGTTCCTTGTCGGTGAGGTATCGCTCCCCGTCCAAAGGTGGGCTGTAGGACTCGATGAATGAGGATAGCCAGTTGTTGGCTTTCTTCAAGGATTGCATGGCGGTGTCTATCGACTTGCTCTCATGCGTAAGAAGTTGGTTCATGTTCATTGTTTACAATTTGGATTAAGTGGTGAATATAAAATGTGTTTGCTCGCCCAGGGTGAAGTTTTCGGCTTTGCCTTGGGCGAGTTTGGCTTTACGCTATACCGATTTGATTCTGGCGATAAGCGGAACGATGGCTTTGACCTCTTCGGGGCAGTAATAGAATTGGCGACCTATCTGGGTATGACCCAAGAAACGGCGGTCACGAAGTTTTTGTAAGGTGCGCTGGCTGATGCGAAGTTGCTGGCAGACCTCTTGACCTGTAAGCCATTTGTTCAGACGCTTGCCGTTAGCCTTATGCTTCAGCAACTCAACTTTCTTTACCAAGGCATCGTATCTTGCCATCATCAAGTCGAATGCCTTCTTTTCCATTGTTACTACTTCCATATTCTCTGTTTTATTGGTTCAACAAATTCGGGTGCAAAGTTAATGTGTGTATGTTGAAAAACAATGAAAATGAATAACTGTGGCAGTGCTTTTCTGGGGTTTGCCGACCGCTTGGCAAGAAAAATCAAGAAAATTATACGTGGGTCATTAATGAGTTGTTAAACGGGTATTTCGCAAATGGTTAATTTTGCCGCCGAGAAATAAAAACAACGAATTATATAACATTTCAAACGGAATTAAGATGGAAGTAATAACAATGGAAAGTGCAGCCTTCAAAAAGCTGACAGAACAGTTGACAGAGATAGTCCAGTACGTGCGATTGGCAAAAATGGCATTTCAAGAGAACTTGACGGGCAAGGGATTGAAGCCGATGTTGACCAATGACGATGCAGCTAAGATGCTTGGTGTGAGCAAGCGCACCTTGCAGCGAATGCGCTCAGAGAACCGCATTGATTTTATTAAAATTGGCAATCAATGCCGATACCAAGTTGAAGCCATAGAAAGAATGGTTGAGGAACGAACAATAACAAAGGAAACATGAGCATGGAAGATGGAACATTGAAAAAACTGGAGTTATATCTCCATGACCTACACAAAAAGATAGACGGCATCTACGACATGCTGATGTTGAGACACGAACGAGAGACGGAGCAAAAAGGAAGTTCTGCCATCAATGAAAAATTGCTCGACAACCAAGATCTCTGCCTCTTATTTCAAATCTCCCCTCGTTCCCTTCAACGCTATCGCAGTCTGGGAGTGCTTCCCTACAAGCGTTTGGGGCAGAAAACATACTACACGGAAGAGGATGTGATGCAGTTTGTAGAGAATAATGTCAAAGAATTCAAGAAAGAGAATGTGGAGCATTACTTGACTCGCATTCATCAGAAATTCAAATAACAAAAGTATTCACCATTAAAAATTTACAATTATGGTACAAAAGAAAAAGAGTGATGAACAGGACGTGCTGGTAGTCCGTGACGAGAAGACGGGCGAGATCAGTGTCGTCGCCGGACTCAGCAGAGACGGCACACCGAAGCGAGCACCCGCCAAGGCGGAGAACACGCCCGACTTCCTGCGTTTTGACCGCAACAGTGACCTGATGGACAGTTTCTTTAGAAACTTCTTCCGCCAGTGCAAGGAGCCAAGCCGATTCGGATTCTACCGCATAGCGGCAGACCAGATGGAAAACCTGCTTGGCGTGATGAAGGAGTTGCTGAAAGATCCGGAGGCTAACAAGGAGATTCTTTCCGCCCACAAGGTTGACACCTCCAATTATGAGAAAGAGGCAAAGCAATCGGAAGGTCAGGCGAAAGAAACCGCATCATCGGACGATGCGTCCAAGACGCAAGCTAACACAGAAAAAGAGAATGTATCATCAGAACAAACCAACGAAAAAAAGAACGACATGGAACAGAAACCAGAACAGACCGCAACCGAACAGCAGGCACAGACCGCTCCGGGTGTAAAGCAGAACCTCATTAGTGGTAACGATGTGAACCTGCAGGAACTTGGTGCCAAATATGGCATAGACTTCAACAGTATGAATGAGAAGGATATGAAAGCCCTGCTCAACTACGGCAAGACGGGGCTTGTGATTGTGAAGCCGACCTTCGGCGGTGAACAGATAGAGATACAGGCCCGTCTGTCATTCCGCAAGGACGATAACGACCAGTTGCAACTCGTGCCGCATTTCGTGCGCAACGAGCCTAAACTCGATGTCGCTTACAAAGGCTATACCTTCACTCCAGAGGACAAGAAGAACCTGTTGCAGAACGGCAACCTCGGAAAGGTTGTGGATTTCCCCGACAAGAATACAGGTGAGCTGCGTCCTCATTTCATCAGTATCGACCGTCTCACCAATGAGATTGTTGACATCCCGACCAACAAGGTGCGCATACCCGATACCATCGGCAAGACACCTATTACCAAGGACGACAAGAGAGTGCTCTACTCAGGTATTCCGCTTCGCAAGGAGATTGAGCTTGCCAACGGGCGCAAGTTTACACCGCTGCTGCAGGTGAATGTGGAACAGCGTGGCGTGGAGTTCGTGCCTGGCAGCACAAGACAGGCGCAAGGTCAGAAACAGAATGGCGACAAGAAGCAAACCGCTGACAAGCAGGAGCAGAAGGCAGAAGGTGATACGGGCGGTCAGAAGAAACAGCAAGATCCCAACCACTGGCTCAATGAGGACGGAACCATCCGCCGACTCAACACCTATTTCAAGAAGGAACTGACCGAGCAGCAGAAGGACGACTATGTGGCAGGCAAGACCATCGAGATCAAGGAAGTGCCCAATAAGAACGGCAGCGGTACCTATACCGCCTACGTGAAGTTCGATTTCGACAAGATGCAGCCACGTTCCTACCGCAACAATCCAGACCTCAAACAGGCGAAGGAACAGATTCCGACCAACGAGAACAAGGTACAAGTCGCCGTCAACGAGCAGGGCAAGACCCATGAGGCGACCAAGCACACCAAGGATCCGCTGAGTCCGGGACAGTCTGCGCCAAAGAACGAAAAGCAGCAGAAGGAACAGAACGCCGAGGAACAGAAGCCAAAGAGAAAGGCAAGAAGCGTGAAGATGTAGTTGCCGCCACTTGATCCACAGAGTTAATCATCCATTATAACAACCGACATCTGCGACCGTCTATCCCACGGTTGCGGATGTCACAAAAACAACAGACAATGAAGACAATCATCGCAGAGAAACCAAGCGTAGCCAAGGAAATCGCCCACATTGTGGGAGCTGACAAGCGTGAGGAAGGCTATATGCAGGGCAATGGCTATTATGTGACATGGGCATTCGGACATTTAGTGCAGCCAGCCATGCCGGAAACCTACGGCATGAAGGGATTCCATGCAGAGAATCTGCCTGTGATTCCCGACCCGTTCGTTCTTGTTCCCCGACAAGTCAAGACAGAGAACGGCTACAAACCAGATGCAGGTGTGCTTGCCCAGATTAAAATTATCGGCAAGCTGTTTGACAGCAGTGAGCGCATCATCGTAGCAACCGATGCCGGACGTGAGGGAGAGTTGATTTTCCGATACCTCTATGTGTATCTCGGTTGCCAGAAACCTTTCGACCGTCTCTGGATCAGTTCGCTTACGGACACCGCCATCCGTGAGGGACTTCAGAACCTCAGGGATGGCAAGGAGTATGACAATCTCTATCATGCAGCCAAGGCACGAAGTGAGGCAGACTGGCTCGTCGGCATCAACGGCACACAAGCCCTGACGATAGCCGCAGGACGTGGTACCTATTCCGTAGGTCGTGTGCAGACTCCGACCCTTGGTATGGTATGCGAACGCTATTGGGAAAACAAGCGTTTCGAGTCGAAACCGTTCTGGCAGGTACACTTCGGTGTGGTTGATGCAGACAGTGGCAATATACTGAAGTTCACATCTGCCAACCGATGGGCAGACAAAGGCTCCGCAACCGATATATATAATAAGGTGAAAGATACCGGTTCTGCCATCATCACAAAGGTAGTAACCAAGCGAAAGGTGGAGAAGGCACCGCTCCTTTACGACCTCACCACCTTGCAGAAAGAAGCCAACTCCCAGCATGGCTTCACGGCAGAGCATACACTCTCCATCGCCCAGAAACTCTACGAGGCAAAGTTCATCACCTATCCAAGAACATCAAGCCGCTATATCTCGGATGATGTATTTGCCACCCTTCCCAAACTCTTCAAGAATCTGGAGAATCATTCGGAATATGGAGAGAAAGTGAAACTCTTGCCTGGCAGTGAGGACTACAGCAAGAACAGCGTGAATGCCGCCAAGGTGACCGATCACCATGCCCTGCTCATCACAGAAAATGCAGCCATTGGTCTTTTCAAGGACGAGAAGATCGTTTATGACATGATATTGTGCCGGATGATTGAAGCGTTCTCGGCAGACTGCATCAAGGACATCACATCAGTATCGGCGCAAGTGGATCATGACGTCGAATTTGGCATCAGTGGCTCCATCATCCGACAGACTGGCTGGCGAGCGTTGTCGCTCAAGGAAAAGAACAACAGGCTGGACAAGGATGCAGACGCAACAGACAATGAGGTCAAGGAGCAAGTCATTCCCAACTGGCAAGAAGGACAGCATATCACTCTTTCTGGCTGCACCATCACGGAGGGCAAGACCAAACCGAAGCCTTTGCATACGGAATCCACATTGCTTGCAGCAATGGAGACCGCAGGCAAAGAGATAGAAGATGATACGATGCGCCAGGCAATGAAGGACAGCGGTATTGGCACACCTGCCACACGTGCCGCCATCATCGAAACCCTGCTCAAACGAGAGTATATGGTGCGCCAGCAGAAGAAACTTGTGCCGACGGAAAAAGGACTCGCCCTGCATTCCGTGGTGAAGAACATGGCGATTGCCAATGTGGAGATGACGGGCAAATGGGAGGCGGAACTTGCCAAGATTGAACGAGGTGAAGCAAGTGCAGACGGGTTCACCCATAGTATCGAAGGCTATACCCGTGAAATCACTGCGGAATTGTTAGGTTGTGACAGACTTTTCAGCCACAAGGATTCCGGCTGCCAGTGTCCTAAATGCAAGCAAGGTACCATGCAGTTCTTCGGAAAGGTAGTAAGATGCAGCAACAAGGAGTGCGGTATGCCAGTGTTCAAGCAGGTAGCAGGAAAGTTGCTCACTGATGCCGACATCACCGACTTGCTTACCAAGGGCAAGACCAGAACGCTCAATGGTTTCACCAGCAAGCAAGGCAAACCATTCTCCGCAGCCATAGCCTTTGACGAGAATTTCAACACGAAATTCGTCTTTGCAGAGCGCAAAACAGCAGAAAAGCGAGGAAATGTGAAGAGATACAAGAAATAGTTTGTACCTTTGCCACCGAAACATGGTTCATAAATGGTGTCTTTATTCAGGATGCTTTTATTTACTGTGGATTAAGTGGCGGCACTCGGAGGGATACCGAGTGCCTTTTTCTTGCTTTCACACAAACATCAACCGCCATCCACGGTTTATTATTCACCACTTAATCCATTCAACAGACAAATGAACAGAAAGAAACAGGCACAGACAGAGCTGTCCTATTACGGACTGTATCTCTTGAACCATCTCAGAGAGAACCGTTTTCCACAAGCCAGCGATGCGGACTTTATCCGCGAACGTGCAGACCATGCCGCAGAGGTATATGAGCAGGCACGGCGTGATGCCCTCTTTGCCGATGCGGCACAAGAGCTTGCCATGTCAGCATTGCTGAAAGGTCTCCGCTTTTCCAAGTACAGCATCCTGTACGATGTTGTTGACAGTGAGTTTCCCCTGGAGGTAGCAGTAGAAGATCAGGAAGCGTTTGTCAAGCACCTCCTGCCTTTGGTTGACAACGTGTATTCCATTTACGACCTCACCGATGATGATTTTGCCCAGTCACCGGACTACGACCAGCTCTATACAGAGTTGACGGGAGCCGTAGCCCTTTTCATAGAGTCAAATGGCGTACAATAGAAAACAACGTCTGAACGACAACATCAAGGCTATAGAGACGGCATTCATCCTTGACAGGGAACAGCGCACGCCGACCGCCTGTGAGCGTCTCCTTCTGGAGCGTTATTGCGGATTCGGTGGATTGAAGTGCATCCTGAACCCTGCCAGGGAACTGGCGGATGCCGTCCATTGGGCAAAGTCAGACCTTGAATTGTTTGCTCCAACAGTGGAGCTGCATAGACTTATCCGTAAAAACAGCAAGAATGAAAGCGAGTACAAACAGTTGATGGACAGTCTGAAACAGTCTGTCCTCACGGCATTCTACACGCCGTCAGCCATTACGGAGGCTCTGACGGATGTGTTGAAAGAGCATCAGATTATCCCCGAAAAGGTACTTGAACCCTCGGCAGGCATCGGTGCCTTTGTCGATTCCGTCTTGGATAACAATCCCAAGGCAGACATTATGGCATTTGAAAAAGACCTGCTTACAGGAAAGATACTCCGCCATCTGCACCCGGAGCAGAAAGTGCGCATAGAGGGATTCGAGAAGATAGAAAAGCCTTTCAATGACTACTTTGACCTCGCCATCTCAAATATTCCCTTTGGCGATGTTGCCGTGTTTGATCCGTCCTATACAGCCATGAAAGGCATGAGGGCACTTGTCACCAGACGCATACACAACTACTTCTTTGTCAAGGCTCTTGATACGGTAAGGGACGGCGGGTTGGTTGCCTTCATCACCTCACAAGGCGTATTGAATGCCAAAAACAACAGTGCCGCGCGTTTTATGATGCTCTATCATGCTGATCTCGTGTCAGCGATTCGTCTTCCCAACAACCTGTTCACGGAAAATGCCAATACGGAAGTGGGCAGTGACCTCATCATCCTCCAGAAAAACAGCCAAAAGGAGTCGCTGCGAGGAGACGACAACCTGCTTGATACCGTCTATAATGACGAGAACCGCATTCCGACAAACAACTACTTTCTGGAGCATCCGGAACGCATTATCCATACAACAGCAAAGTTGGATACTGACCCGTTCGGCAAACCTGCAATGATATACACGCATGAGGATGGCGTGGAAGGCATTGCAGAGGATTTGCGAAAGATGCTCCATGAAGACTTTAAGAAGAACCTCAATTTGAACCGATACTTGGGGATAGAGGAAACAAAGGCTGAGGAAGTTAAGGAGGTTGAAGAAACAGAAAAGATAGAAAAAACAGAGAAGATAAAGCCTTCCATTGAGGAAAAGCAGAGCGATACGGTAGTATCCTTGCAAAAGCAGGAAAAGCCTACTGATGATGCAGAGCTATCCCAAAAGTCCAATCATCATCAGCCACCAGTGCAAATGACGCTGTTTGACCTTTGGGGAATGGAAGAAGAAAACCGTCTGACTGTCCATGCTACAAAGAAGAAAGCAGAGGTAACAGTGGGTGCTGTCGCCAAGAAAGTGTCAAGGAAGAAAGCAAGTCCGTTGGTAAAAAGCGTAAATCCGACTTTTGAAGTTGTGACAAAGCCTGTGGAAAAAGAAGAAAAGCCTTCGTTGACAGATGCAAAAGAGCAGGAAACAGCACAGGAGACAAAACCAATCCTGCTTGGGGATGAGCCATACGCAAGCATCTCTTGGGAAGAGAATCCGCCAATCAACGGCTTTTACGAGATGATGATGACCATGGCTCCCGAAGACAGGGTGCTGCTGCGCCAAAAGGCGGAACTGCACCGTCAGGAACAACTCAAGGCTTTGGGCGTTGAAGATACGCTTGATCCGAAGTTCAAGCCGCCGATGGAACCGATAGAAGTTCTCAAAGCTCAAATCGGGTATGGACAGTCGAAAGGGAATGAGCCAAAAGAAGATTCCAAGACTCAGAACACATTGGAAGAAACAGATCATGAGCGGGAACAACAAAAAGGGCAAGAAAGAAAGCGGGAAGAGCTGGCAAAGAAGAAAGAGGATGCTATGAAGCCCCGTCCATTTGATGAGAAACTGGATAGTTTTCATCGTGAGGGTTCTATGGTGCTCGACTCTGCCAGAAATATCGGTGTATTGAAAGACCTTACCAAGTATGGTGCTACCTTCATGCCGTTGGATCTGAATATGGAGCAGAAAGAAAAGGCTGTCCTGTATATCGCCCTCCGTGATGCCTATCAGAAACTTTACACCTATGAAGCGGAAGAACAGACGGAAAACAAGCAGATGCGTGAGAGTCTGAATGTCTATTATGACGCTTTCTTCATTCGCTTCGGCAACCTCAATGCCAAGCAGAACGTGAAGTTCATCCTCATGGATGCCTCAGGGCGCGACATGCTGTCATTGGAACGGGTGGAAAACGGACAGTTCATAAAGTCAGACATCTTCGACCACCCGGTCTCTTTTTCGCTTGACGAGGTCAGTCATGTCGATTCTCCAGAGGAAGCGCTCACCGCCTCGCTCAACAAGTTCGGCCGTATCGACTTGCCGTATATGACTGAATTATCGGATATGCTGGAACCGGAACTGACGGAAGCGCTTAAAGGGCGCATCTATTACAATCCGCTCATAGACGGCTACGAGATAGCCGACCGCTTCATTGCTGGCAATGTCATAGAGAAAGCGGAGCGTATAGAAGAATGGCTGAAGGAAAATCCCGACCATGCAATCGTGAGGGAGTCGTTGGAAGCCTTGAAGGCAAGCATTCCCGAACCGATAGCCTTTGAGGACCTGGACTTCAACTTCGGTGAGCGTTGGATACCTACAGGTGTGTATTCCGCTTACATGAGCCACCTCTTCAATACACAGGTCAGCATCGTCTATTCCGACAGCATGGACGAATATTCGGCAAAATGCAGTATGAAGACCATGGCCATCACGGATGAGTATATGGTGAAGGGCTATTACCGCAACTATGACGGCATGAGTCTTCTGAAACATGCCCTGCACAACACTTGTCCCGACATGATGAAGAGCATCGGTGAGGATGAACACGGCAACGACATCAAGGTGCGTGACAGCGAGGGCATACAGCTTGCCAATGCCAAGATTGACGAAATCCGCAACGGGTTCACTGAATGGCTGGAGGAGCAGTCTGACTCCTTTAAGGAACGCTTGACCACAATGTACAACCGGAAGTTCAACTGCTTCGTGCGTCCGAAGTATGACGGTTCTCACCAGACCTTCCCCGGCTTGGACTTGAAAGCCCTTGGCGGAAAGTATGGCATCAAGAGTGTGTATCCAAGTCAGAAGGACTGTGTTTGGATGCTTTTGCAGAACGGCGGCGGGATATGTGACCACGCCGTAGGTACAGGCAAAACCCTCATCATGTGCATGGCTGCGCATGAGATGAAACGCCTCGGTATGGCTCACAAGCCGATGATTATCGGGCTGAAAGCCAATGTCGCGGAGATAGCTGCCACCTATCAGACAGCTTATCCCCATGCGAGGATACTCTATGCCTCGGAGAAGGATTTTTCCACCAAGAACCGTGTCAGTTTCTTCAACAACATCAAGAACAACGACTATGACTGTGTAATCATGTCGCATGACCAGTTCGGGAAGATACCGCAATCGCCAGAACTCCAGCGGCAGATATTGCAGGCTGAGCTTGATACCGTGGAGGAAAACTTGGAAGTGATACGCACGCAGGGCAAAGACGTGTCGAGGGGAATGCTCAAAGGCTTGGAAAAGCGAAAGCAGAATCTGGAGGTGAAGTTGCAGAAGATAGCCTACAGCATCGAGCAGCGTACCGATGATGTGGTGGACTTCCGCATGATGGGCATCGACCACTTGTTTGTGGACGAGAGCCACCAGTTCAAGAACCTCATGTTCAACACCCGTCACGACCGTGTGGCAGGACTCGGCAACAGCGAGGGGAGCCAGAAGGCACTCAATATGCTCTTTGCCATCCGAACCATACAGGAGCGGACAGGCAGAGACTTGGGAGCGACATTTCTGTCGGGAACAACTATCAGTAACTCACTGACTGAGTTGTATCTGCTTTTCAAGTACCTGCGCCCCAAGGAACTGGAGCGTCAGGACATCCGCTGTTTCGATGCGTGGGCGGCAATCTTCGCCAAGAAAACTACCGACTTCGAGTTTAACGTCACCAACAACATCGTACAGAAGGAACGTTTCAGATACTTCATCAAGGTACCGGAGCTTGCTGCTTTCTACAACGAGATAACCGACTATCGCACGGCGGAGGCGGTTGGCGTGGACAGACCACAGAAGAACGAGATCCTTCATAACATACCACCGACACCCGAGCAGGAGGACTTCATCCAAAAACTGATGGAGTTTGCCAAGACGGGCGATGCTACCATCCTCGGCAGACTTCCACTGTCAGAAACGGAAGAGAAGGCAAAGATGCTCATTGCCACGGACTATGCCCGAAAGATGGCTCTCGATATGCGCATGATAGACCCGACTTGTGAGGATCATCCCGACAATAAGGCGAGCCATTGTGCCAAGATGATAGCGGACTATTACAAACGCTATGACAATCACAAGGGCACGCAGTTCGTATTCTCAGATCTTGGCACATACAGACCTGGGGAATTCAACGTGTATTCTGAAATCAAGCGTAAGCTGATAGAGGATTATGGAATACCCTCGTCAGAGATTCGCTTCATTCAGGAGTGCAAGAACGAGAGGGCAAGAAAGGCGGTGATAGCAGCCATGAACGAGGGTTCGGTACGAGTATTGTTCGGCTCCACATCCATGTTAGGTACAGGCGTAAATGCACAAAAAAGGTGTGTCGCTATTCATCATTTGGACACACCGTGGGTGCGACATGAAGTCGCATAGATAATTGTTGGAATGATACTTTAAGTATCAGTTTTAACCCGCTGTTCCGTCAGCGGTAGCCTACCGACCGATGCACCTTAATGTTGTATTAAGCGGTCGGGACAAAGTACACTTTCACAAGACAAGACAGAACCGTGAGGGGAAGTCAAGTATGGTTAGTATCATACCGTAGAGTGGCGAGGCTGGATAGTATGGTTAGCGTAAGCGAACTGTTAGTAAACTTCGTAATGTCGTAAAAGAGTGCAAGATACTGATACACTCTACCCAAAATGGGATGCGGTCAGATAATCCTCTCCATGGTAGGATTACACGGATGTAAAGACCGTCGGAGGATGAGACAGAACCTAACCTATCCGTTAGTTATCTATGTGGAACATGGTAAGCCTGTACATCTCCTGTCAGACAAAAGACAGGTAAGCTGAAAGTAATGGATGCTGAATGATGTGCAGGTATAAGATAACAGAGAAAGCGAATGCCGTTCTGTAATGGGACGGATAGGGTTTGAGCCACTTATCACGAGTTGACAAGGGACAACATCAACCTACCACGAAAGTGGGCAGACTTCTGTGGTAATGTTTGGGAGGCAAATACCCAACATTAGCCAAATGGTAATTCTTTACAATAAACTTTTAGAACTTTTTAAAGTAGGAATGCAAATGAACGATAAAATCAAAGAAAATCTCCTCGACCAATCGTGTGCGCCGACTGACAACCTGCAATCAAATTGGGACAGAATAGACTGGACTAAGGCGGAGCAAGCTGTTAAGAAGCTTCAAGCTCGTATTGTAAAGGCTCAGAAGGAAGGCAGACATAACAAGGTGAAAGCCTTGCAATGGACGCTTACCCACTCTTTTTACGCAAAAGCCTTAGCCGTAAAGAGGGTTACTTCTAACGGGGGTGGTTGTACTCCTGGGGTTGACAAAGAAATATGGGATACCCCTAAAGCTAAAATGCAAGCAATAACCCAACTCAAACGCAGAGGCTACCAGCCAATGCCGCTGAGAAGAGTTCATATCAAGAAGAGCAACGGCAAACTGCGACCGTTGGGAATACCGACAATGAAAGACAGAGCCATGCAAGCACTCTATCTTATGGCATTGGAGCCTGTATCAGAAACTACAGCTGATACTCGTTCATACGGTTTCCGCAAGGAACGCTGCTGTATGGATGCAATACAGCAATGTCATAACATTCTCCGAAAGGGATATTCTCCCGAATGGATTTTGGAGGGTGACATAAAAGGGTGTTTTGACCATATCAGCCATGAGTGGTTACTTGCCAATATCCCAATGGATAAGGCAATACTCCGAAAATGGTTGAAATGTGGCTATGTTTTCAACAAGCAAATGTTCCCGACCGAGGAAGGAACACCGCAAGGTGGTATAATTTCTCCGACACTTGCCAATATGACTTTGGACGGATTGCAGAAAGCTCTTGCAGATAGATATAAGCGCCATCATGTTAATGGTAAGTTGTATTCACCAATGGTGAACCTTGTACGTTATGCGGATGATTTTATCATCACTTGCGAGAACAAGGAAACTCTTGAAAATGAAATCAAGCCATTGGTTGCTGAATTTATGTCTGAAAGAGGTCTGACCTTATCAGAGGAAAAGACGGTGATAACCAACGTGCATGACGGTTTTGATTTTCTTGGCTTTAATATCCGCAAATACGGCAAGGACATATTGACCAAGCCGACAAAGAAATCCGAGAAACGCTTTATGGAGAATATCCGTAAGGTAATTAAGGAGAACAAGGGTTGCAGACAGGAGTCGTTAATCAGAATGTTGAACTCTAAAATCCGAGGATGGGGAGGTTATTATCAGCATGGGGCGACACGTGATTCATTTCACAGAATCGACCATCAGATATTCCTCTCACTATGGCAATGGGCAAAACGCCGTCATTCCAAGAAAGGGAAACGGTGGATAAAAGACCGATATTGGCATGACATTCGAGGGAACAAATGGACTTTCGCTTCAAAATTCAAGAAACCAAACGGAAAGGAAGACCAATTGACATTATTGTCTCTGACTTCATCGTTTCCATTCCTGCAATACACGCAGATTAAAGGAGACATGAACCCGTTTGATGCAGACTGTCGTCTGTACTTCTATAAAAGAAAGAAGTCGAAAATGCTTGTTACGCTAAAAGGACGCAAGTCACTGCTGTACCTATGGGAAAAGCAAGGACGCAAATGTCCTATATGCGGTGAGCCTATTGATACGCACAAGGCATGGAATGTCATGCCAACCGTTCAAAACGGAAAGAAATGCAATCTGTTGGTTCATGATGAATGTTTTAAATTATCCCGCAAATCAAATGGAAACAAGAAGTAGTTTGAGCCGGTCTCTGCATACAAACAGAGGCTTAGAAAAGCTTGAGCCGTATGAGGGGAAACTCTCATGTACGGTTCTTAGGGGGGAAGAGGGCAGCAATGCCCTTGACCTACCCGATCGACCGTCAGACTTGGCACAGCGTGACGGTCGAGGTGTGCGTGCCGGCAACGAGATTGCCAAAATCTATGCCGACAACAAGGTGGATGTCATCATCTATGCGGTGGAAAAGTCGCTTGACTCGTACAAGTTTAACCTCCTGCACTGCAAGCAGACTTTTATCTCGCAGTTGAAAAGCGGAGCCTTGGGGGCGAGAACCATTGACGAGGGAGCGATGGACGAGAAATCGGGCATGAATTTTTCCGAGTATATGGCTATTCTCTCCGGAAATACCGACTTGCTTGACAAGGCAAAGCTGGAGAAGAAGATTGCTTCTCTGGAGGGTGAGCGCAAATCGTTCAACAGGGGCAAGCGTGATTCGGAACAGAAACTGAAGTCAAAGTCAGAAGAGCTGGACGGCAATCGGACTATACTCAAAGGCATGACAGCGGACTATGACAAGTTTATGAGTCAGGCAAAGAAGGATATGGACGGGAATATTCTCAATCTCATCACCCTTAACGGTCTCGAGTCCAATAATCTGGAAGTGATAGGCAAACAGCTTCAAAGGATGGCAAAAACGGAAAGGACAGATGGGGAATACAAGGAAATAGGTGCAATTTATGGATTTCCTATCAAGGTCGTAAGCGAGACAAGCTTTGAGAGCGGTCTTCCCTTCGTTGATAACCGCTTTGTTGTTGAGGGCCATTACAAGTATCAGTACAACAACGGACATCTCGCCAAGTCTGACCCGATAGCTGCGGCAAATAACTTTGTGAATGCCCTGCAGAAGATACAAGGGTACATTGAACAGTATGATTCAAGATGCAGGACACTGGAGAAGGAGATACCGCAACTAAAGGAAATTGCTTCCAAGGTCTGGAAGAGAGAAGAAGAGCTGAAAAGTCTGAAGACGGAACTGGCAGCATTGGATAGAAAAATACAGTTAGAATTGGCACCACCTGTTCAAGAAAAGGATATAAGTGATAAACCTCAAAAAGAAAACAACACTATCAAATCGGGAGAATTCTACGCAGATACTATAGTACAACAAGAAAGGAAGGTCCGAATTGGTCTTTAATTGGTCTATTTATAAAGTGGCAAGCAAACTTATTATGAGTTTGTTTGCTACTACTTTTTCTTAATACTATATAAATTATCTAAACACAGATAGTTCTTCGTTCACATTTTGATATCAAAGTAATGAAAAACAGTATTTGTTTATACAAAATTTCTGAGATATTAAAGCGATTAGGCTTAAATAGTCTTAAATTTGTGTTGCAGTATTTATAATTCCTGCCATTTCTTGTCTTTTCTCAATAAATTTTCGTATTTTTGCAGTCGGATTGTATAGCCAGACCGCAGTTGTCGCTGTAAGACGAGTTCTTTCATGATAACCGAGTCGGCAGCCTACGCCGTGCTGAGTGTAGTGAAGTCAACCATGACATATCTATACGAAAGCGGGCTTTGGGTGGGAAAGCAATCCAGACATAATGGAAGGCGTTTATCGACGCTGTGTTTAAGACTTCCTGTAATCTAGCAAATTAACAGTTAATCATAGTCTTGAATATGGTCAACGGTAGATGTCCCGGGTGTGATTATTTCAATCCCGTGGAGACCTTGTAAGCATAGATTGTACCCTTTCGGGCGCAATCAAATGTATTATATAGGTCTCTTTACACGGACATGATTTTCATATCGGCGTGGGCTCTGACGTTGTCTGTTCAACTATGATAGGCAATTGCTAGAGCCTCAGGAAGTGGAATGGACAACAGGACGATTCCACGCTTTTTTTGTCGCAATTTAACGGATTTCTGTCTAGAAAAAAGTTAGCACCGATATGAAAGTCGATGAATGGACATCAGAAGATGTACACACCTCAGGAGGAGGTGAATTCCCTCCTTGCGCTGGACTTACCTCCAACGCCCTCCCCGAAGCTCAAAGCACAGTTTCCGCCGAGAGTTCACAAACAGGGGTGTCCACCAGAAATGCCCATATAGCAAGTAAGTCTAAAGCGCAAAAAGAGGAAGAAATTCCTCATTGGTATGCTTTACGCACCACCTATGGTAGAGAGAAAAAAGCATACGACTATATGACCGCCAAAGGCATCACGGCTTTCTATCCTACCACCGAGGTAGTGAAACTTATAAAAGGTAAGCGCAAAATTGTTATCGAGTCACGTTTACCCAACATCTTCTTCGCCTACGGTACCGAAGAACAACTCAAAACCTTTGTTTACGACAACGTAAATCTCCCATTCCTTCGTTTTTACTATCGTCACGTCCACGTTGGGCGCAGAATAGAGAAGGTTCCTATGATAGTTCCAGACTATCAGATGGAAAGTCTCAAAATCATCTGTGCTGCCGATGCGGATAATACAATCGTGTCATTAGTCGAAGTGCCAAAGTTCGAGAAAGGACAGTTGGTAAAGGTTATTGATGGTGTATTCAAAGGGGTGGTTGGAATAGTTGCACGCTGGCAGGGGCAACAGAGAGTAGGCGTGGTAGTAGATGATTTGGTAACAATGGCCACAGCCTATATACCAAGTGCGTTTCTTCAAAAAATATAATAAAACAATTAATAAATATGAAATATGCTTTAGTAACAGGAGCCTCGCGAGGTATAGGACGTGCAGTGGCTTTGCGCTTAGCAAATGAGTATCCTGTCATAATCAATTATCATTCTAATTCCGAAAGTGCTAATGAGGTAAAGGAACTAATTGAGGCGAACGGAGGTTATGCAGAGTTGCTACCTTTTGATGTTGCAGATTCACAATCTATAGAAAATGCGATTGACCTGTGGGAGCAAAGACATCCTGATGATTATATTTCTGTGTTAGTAAACAATGCAGGTATTCGTCGAGACAATGTTATGTTTATGATGGCTAATGAGGAATGGCATGATGTACTTAACACAAATCTTAACGGCTTTTTCTATATCACAAGACGCCTATTGAAACATATGATGCCTCGTAAACGAGGTGGAAGAATTATAAACATGTCATCGCTTTCTGGTTTGAAAGGAATGGTAGGTCAGGTAAATTATAGTACTGCAAAAGCAGCGCTAATAGGAGCGACAAAAGCTTTAGCTCAAGAAGTAGCCCCTCGTAACATCACAGTGAATGCAGTGGCTCCAGGTTTCATACAAACAGATATGACTAAGGATTTACCACCAATACTCTGTTAATTCTTATGTAATCGATTGAAAATGAGA
>NZ_QSQJ01000057.1:0-13876 GCF_003436715.1 Prevotella sp. TF12-30
AGTTAAGAACAAGCCTTGACACAGTTTAAATTACACCCCCAGACACACCGGTAGCTTTACTAATGTCTCGAAGACTAACCCCTTTGCCCAACAAACGAAACGCATCTTTATATTGAGTTCGAAAGTCCTCATCACTTTTGCGGTATCCAGTCTTGCGTCCTACCTTACCTCCATTGGCACGGAAGTTGTTATAACCGCTCGCCATTCTTTCTTTGATGGTTCTACGTTCCATACGTGCGACTTCAGCCAACAAAGTAATCATGAATTGACTCATTGGATTCACCTTGCCATCAGGTGTAAGAGTCTCTATATTATAGTTCATTATATACAACGAGACCTTTGCCTTATTAAGCATATCAATAGCAGCTAACACCTGGAGGGTATCACGACCCAAACGAGAAAGTTCAGTGACAAGCACCCTATTAATATAATGTACGCGCGCGTATGAGAGAAGAGAAGTAAGTTCTTTACGTTCATCATTCTTTTTGGCGCCACTTATCTTTTCAGTGAAAGTCTCTGCTATCTCCCATTGATGTTTCTTGGCAAACTGAGTTAAGTCTGATACTTGACGCTCGTAGTCTTGAACTTGGGTTGAGACTCTACAATACAAAACGACTTTTTCCATATCTTTACCTATGCTTATTTATCATTATAGCACGAAGATACACAATAAATGGAAATTAAGAAAGAATGGAGCACCTAACTGTATCAAAAAAATCTTTTAGATTGAATCTATACGAAAAAGTAAGCTAAAACGAGCTCCTTTAAAGATTAAATTGATACGATAATCATTTTGATGCATTGACACTTGTTGCGGATAGTCTTTTCTTCTACCGATAGGCATAATTGTACAGACTGTGTTTCTTCACCTATATGTCATGACTACAGGCATAGTTATAGTTCCATGATACCGATTCTTTCAGATTATACCAGGTAGAAATTGAAGGTTTGCTACTGCCTGCCTGATTCTATACAGATACATTAGATTTTATCTGATAGCAGCATGGTTCTATGTATATTGTGGTAGATGTACTCCAGCATGAATTTATCATAGGATGGGATGAATTCTTCTTTTAGTATTTATCTTCCTATAAAAAGACGGAACACTTTTACGTTTTAGATAGCAAGTATCTAAAGAACAAAAATCAAGATTATAATATTCCATAGCTTTAATTCTTTAATATAGTAAATGAATCTGGAAAAGTAGCTTTTATAAATGTCAGGGTGAGCGCAAAGCGCTCACGAGGGGCTTCGCCCCTCTTATTCTGAAACCCTAAAACATAGAGACATAGTTTGTAAAACATAACATGTTGTTACATATATCTATAGTTTATGTTATATTACAGTGTATTCATTTATGTTGTATAATAGTATTGAATAGTTCATGTTGTTATTATATATACATGATATGAATATGTTGTATAGTAACATCTTACTTAGCTTTGTACGACATAGCATTGACTCGTTTTTGACTCATTACTCTGAACTGTTTTTGACTCATTGCTTAATACATCAAATCATTTTTGATTCAAACATAAATTTTTCTCTAAAACAGGTCATTTTTCCAAAATACAGAGATAAATAAATTAAAAAAAAGAAGTTTTATATGAAAATCAAAGAGATTCTATTCGACTACACAAACCCGATTGACATTCCTACCAAAAATTTGGCAGACGACGTAAACAACATTCTCGGTAATTTCAAGAAAGCATTGCATGACAATGTAGGTAGTCCTTATAACACAGAAAAAAGATACCGAGAGTTCTTCAAGTATATCAATAACAGTTTCAAACAATGTATTTTACACAACAAGAGATCAAAGACTGGTATTTTCGTTGGTCAGCACAAGAACTATTCTATTGACACTGCCGTAAAAGAGTATTATGACTTTACGGTATCCCGCAATAATCTACAGATGGACTATACTTCTCAAAAACTATACAAAATGACACTCGTCGAAGTATCCATTCTACTTTTTACATATGAAAAGATCTATGACTTCCAAATTAAGTATGCCATCATACATTTACTTCGCAATCGATTCAAATATTACTCTGTAGATTGGGAGGAAAACTATACTATCCTACCATTCCGATATGATAGGGACGATATAGAACTCGTCTATAACTGGGTACTAAATACAGAAACTACAGACCTTCCAAAGATAGGCAATGAACAGGTCACAATATCCCATAGACAGAAAGCAGAGATACTTACACCTAAAAGTATCATGAAGCCGAGAAATAAAGATGATCTCGAATTCCTTATTAAAGATTGTAGTTCACAAACCGAGAGAAAACAGATTATTGCAAACCATTTCCATATAAGCATATCCACAGCTCAAAGAATGATGAAGAAGTTCGGACTACTAAACAAATCATTCAAAGAGATACATGAAGAAAGAAGCGCAAGGGAGCATGAAGAAATCAAAACTCTTATCACTAACCAACACGCAGAGACCAATGAGGTTATCAGTGAGCAAGCACAGACTATCATTGATTTACTTAATCAACAATTGAATGCTATGTCCAAACAAATAGATAAACTAAGTGATGAACTCGAAAGTCTCAGAGATGAGAACTTCAAGCTAAAAACATCTCAAAGTATGTTTCCAAACAACCAAAACAAAGACTGGTTTGTTGATACAGACTTTCTCAACAAAACTACACCTATTCTAAGATAATGTTTTTGAGATGAAGACAATCTTTCTGTAGCAAATAATTATAAAAATACACTTTTTATGCGACCAAACATAAATCTTTTCGGTTTATGTTTGGTCATTTCAATTAAATTCATTACTTTTGTGGTGCAAATTCGTACCTTTACGTGCGATGATGCTAATAGCCCTACGCTGAAGTCACTTAAAAGAGTGTCGGTTGGTAGAGGGCAAACATAAGAAAAGCGTTATTGGCGCTTGGTTTTCTGGCATCTTGAAACTTCGAACACTTCATGGTCAGCTAAGAAACCTCGCAACGGTGATGCCTATGGGTATGTAATATACGTACCTTTCATAAGTCAGCTCCCCAAAAGAGCTGGCTCTATGAGAGTGTATCTATACATATCGGCGTGGGGTCTCGTTGCTCGTTTCGGCTGACGGGTAAGTTCGAAGACCTCAAGATGTGAAGCGAGCGACAATGGGCTTCACGCTTTTTTGTGCTTAGACTAGCACTTAACTATTAACAATAACAGTCCGAATGGAGCCATAGGACATAAACTTGATGTCTGGCTCTATGGGCAACAAAATAAGACATAACAGCAAAGCTTTTACGACGTGCGAGCAAAATCGTACAGTCGTAAAAGCTTTGTTGTTTTTTTATTTTGTCGAAATATGACCAGCCTGATAAAGATAAAAGACTTAATATGAGAAAGACTAACAACAACAATATCAGCAAAGTCATAGAAGAGTACATCAGCAGTTCACCAATACGCCCAGTACTTATATGGTTTCATTCAAATCCAGATATTGACAACGCAAGACGTGCTATCAGCGAGATGAATGGTTGTGCGACTTGCGGGAATACTCTCTACACAGATAAGAAAGGAACTCTAAAAACTATAACTCCATCTGAAGATGAGACGCAGTTTGTCATTCCTGGAACATACGATGAGAGTACTAAGTTTTTCTTGTTCCACCGCTATATGGAGCAGTTGAAAACCCCATATCTCCAATATGCCATAGACTTAAAGAACAGAACCAACCTTCCTGTGATATATTTAGTTAATGACTATTCCAAGGAAGAAGAGCCACAAGCTGATGTCTCGGCATTTGAGGAATGGGAGTATATCAACGAATAACAGCATAAAGAAAATGCCGAAACGCTTGAAAGGAAGTAGGTAATAGAGAAAGTCGAGTCGCTCGATAGGATAAAGACATAAACGAAATATTTGACTATTATGAAGAAGTATCAGAAAGCTCAGATGATTGCAAAGAATCTTCCTACAGGTTCTTATGCAGCAGGTTGTCCAACAGATGCATGCTGTCGCACCGACGATATTCGTGACAGAAAATATTGTTCTGCTTGTGAGCGTGCAATGTAAACCGCAATTTAGTTCATGAGAAGAGTATTCATTCTTCTCATGAACCCTTAAAAATCACAAAGATGTCTATAGAAGAAATTATTAAGAGTATTGAAATTTACTTAAGTGTCAATCAAACTAAAGAAAGGGAAGACATCCCTTATAAGAATATCTTTGGAAATTATTATGATTCACAAAGACTTCATCATATTATAGGAAAAGAGTTACCATCAATAACAATAGATGGAGATGTATATAATCTCTATACGTGGGATGGAAACGATAGTTTATCTTATATTAAAACAAGAAAAAATGTTAGTTCAACAAAGTAAAAACTCATATATTCGCACGACAAAGCGATATGGATACATAACCAATCAACTGACACGTCATGACCGATGTTATGATGAGTTTGGTGCTGATATTCTTCGTCTAATCACACGAGAAGCAAAAGACATAGAGGAAATCATAAGACAATTATTAGACCTTTATGAAGGAGTCGACTATGACACGCTAAAAAAGGATGTAACAGATTTTGTTACAAGTTTAGCAAATGACCATTTCGTTGTACTTGGAGAGTCTATAGAAGAAATCATAGAAAATGATGATAAGTTTACTTATGATACAGATAATCCAAAGACTCTAGCAGCAAGCTACTATCAGCATACAGATGAGAATGTATCTGAGAATACACAAGATTTCTTCTTAGAAGAGGTACAGGGACATCCCCTCATATCAACTCTACAATTCGAGTTGTCAAGTCGTTGCAATGAACGTTGTATCCACTGTTATATTCCAAATGACAAGAAGAATCATGGTTTTGATATGCCTACAGCCAAAGTCAAGAGTATCTTGGACGAGTTTTCCGATATGGGCGGTATTCATGTAACATTATCTGGAGGTGAAGTTTTCTTACACAAAGACATCATTGAAATTGCTCGCTATTGTAGAGAGAAAGATTTAAAGATAACCATTCTTTCTAATCTTATTGCTCTAAAAGACGAGCAGGTAACAGCTTTAAAGGAGTTGAATATATCATTGATACAAGTATCATTATATTCTATGAATCCTGAGATTCACGACTTTATAACTACAGTAAAAGGATCCTTTGAAAAGACCAAGGCATCCATAGAGAAGCTTGTCGCAGCAGACATCCCTGTCCAGATAAGCTGTCCTTTGATGAAAGCAAATAAAGTTGGTTATGATAAAGTTTTAGATTATGCAAAATCTTTAAAGATAAAGGCGCAAACAGACTATATCATGATGGCTCGCGCAGATCTTGATACAGAGAATCTTGCCAATAGACTTTCTTTAGAAGAGACAGAACAAGTTCTCCGTGACATCATCGAACATGACATTCAATATAGAGAGCAAACTCTTGAAAAGATACCGATCACTGACGAGATTAAATTTGACCTTGAAAGATTCAAGAAGCAACCAGTCTGTGGCGTTGGTTATGACAACTGCTGTATCACAGCTAATGGAGATGTTTATCCATGTGCAGGCTGGCAAGACTATGTCTTGGGCAATGTCTATAAGCAAACACTACAAGAGATTTGGGAGAATAGCGAACGCATCAAGGAACTCCGCAAGATAACTCAAGAGTCATTTCCACAATGTCTTGAATGTGAAGCTCGTGACTACTGTGCTCGTTGTTTAGTACGCAACTACAATGAAAGCGGTGGAGACATGTTTGCTGTTAATCATCATTTCTGTGATGTAGCATTCCTCAATAAGCGTCTTGTAGAAGAATATCGAGAAAAAGGATTGTTATAAAGTATAATAATATGATACAAAAAATAGATTATAACAGTTGGAGTACCGAAGAGATTCAGAGACAAATTCAGAAGCTGTCTTCTGTTTCTGACTTGACATTTAGATGCATTCATTTCCTTGTAGAATTGGGGGATGGACATATTCGTGTTTCAACTATACGAGACGACAAGTCATGGAGTGACTGGGAAACAATAGAGACACCAAACCTTCATGTAACAGATGGAAAAGTCATCGTAACAGACAACAATATCATCGCTATCAGAGTTTCTTCCGATCAAGCCTACGAGTTGTGTAGCACAAAAGATGATCCTTGGACAAACGATGACGCTACTAATTGCTTTAATCCGAATATGTCAGGAACCGTCTTGGGTTACATTCTTACCAATGATCATAGAGACAACGCTGCAAAATTGCTGACAACAAGGACAACAATACCAGGAACTCCTTTTCAGACTGGTCTTATCATGCAAATGATAAAAGACATTCCTGGATTTATCAGGAAGACGAATGAAGAGCGATTAGCAGCAGCAGATAATGAGTTTCGAACTGGTGGCTATGTAAAGTTCTTCCGATACGAGAACTCTGATACCTATTGGACACCATTGCAAGAAGTAGCATATCTTAAAGAGGTGTTGAAAAGTAGAAATGAACAAAATAACAAGGAAAGTCTTCAAAGTAAGACACCAGATGAAGTATCAGAATCCCTAGAGAATACCAACAAGGATTATAAGATAGCTGCTTTACTTGCCATCTTTACTGGTGGATTTGGCTTACACAAGTTCTATATGGGTAAGTATATGATTGGCGCCATATATTTAATCTTCTGTTGGTCTTGGATTCCAGGAGTCATCGGTATAATAGAAGGCATCAAGTATCTCTTGGATGGTCAAGAAAAATTCTTAGAGAAACTGAATGATTGAAAGTTGGAGTATAACAGATAATGATAATTGATAATCATGTACATGTCGGATGGTTTACAGATGGATACCATTCTCCAAAAGAGATATGGTTTTCCGAGATGGCAGCAGGTGTCGATGGAATGGCTGTTGCCTCCACATCAACTTGCGCCGAACTCTACAAGGACGTTTGTCGGGAGTTGCGAGAACTTATCAGATTCGGTGGTGAAAAAGTCCACCCCATCTTGTGGCTAACTCCCCGAATGCTGAAACTTAATTATCCCCTGCCCTATATGTTGCACAGCAAAATAAAGTGGCAAGGGATAAAGTTACATTTTGAGTCTCACCCAGAATGGAGCAAGAATCGCACCTTATTAAATAAGGCATTAGATGTAGCCAAACTTTTAGATGTTCCAGTATTATTACATACAGGAAACTTTGAGGTAAGTCATGCCGGGCGGTTCAAGGATGTCATACAAGACCACAGTGAACAAACTTTTATTCTTGCCCACGGAAGACCTATAGAAGAAGCTATAGATGTACTACTATCATGCTCCAACACCTATGTAGATACAGCCTTTATGCCAATGAGCGACTTACAAAAACTTGTTGAAGAAGGGTTAACTGATAGAATATTATTTGGTACAGACGCTCCTATCAACAAAGTATTCTTCAAGGAGATTGATACCTCAATGTACATTCGAGACACTATAAACCAAACTTATAAAATCTTGGGAGACAAGGCAGACGGTGTTTTCTCACGTTGTATATATGGCGAATAGGCTAAACTTACAGACAAGATAAATATAAAGAAACAGAGGAAGCCGAAACGCTGGAAAGGGAGTAGGCTTTTAAAATATAAAATCATACTTTATGACAAAGATTCATATTGGACAAGAAATCAAACAAGAGGTTCAAAAGCAGGACCTCACTATTGAGGATTTTGCAAATAATTTGCATTTAGCAAGTTCTGAGATTGAAAATATTTTTAACAAGACAAGTCTTGAAACAGACTTGTTGTTAAAGATTTCTAAGTTACTGAAAAGAGACTTCTTCTCGCTTTTCTCTAACTATGTGAACGGCAACGCTATTGAAGAAGCATACAAAGAAATTATCAATCTTCTCAAGCAGAAAGGAGACAAACGCTACATTGCCGTGCCTGATTGGGAAGACGAATGTGAAGGCGATGATGGTGACGGAACAGAAGTGTCAATATTCGGCATCGGACTTGATGACGATGATGAAATCTGTGTAGCCGCAGTTGTAGATAACATTGGTTATTATGGTAATGGTCCTGATGATTTCCCTCAGGAATGGACCAAAGTTACAGAGCTTTATGAGCCAGACTATCGTGCCTTCCATAGATTTGTTGTCGATAACATCGATAAAGCAATGACAAAGGAGGAAGCTGATGAGGTAACAAAAGAATATTGGCATGAATAAAGGATGTTGGATAGCATTAAAAGACTACCAAACTGCTTGATGATAATGTTCCAACAGTCATTAATAATGTGACAACAGAGACTGCCGAAACGCTGGAAAGGGAGTAGGCAAAACTTTTTAAATGATGTGAGACATGCTTTTATTTCTATTTGGGTTTTTGATAGTCGTATTAGGCGGTTACATACTGATAAGTCTCATACAACTCGCCTTTATGATTCTTGGCTGGATTATCCAAGCCATATTCAGTATGTTTGAATAAGTCTGCATATAAAGAAACTTTCATCGTATGTTAAGGAGGCATTACCCAACCCCATCTGATATTCAACAAAAATTCAGAAGTTTTATGATTTCTTTGCTGCCTTTATTTTCTTTTCTCAGAAAAAAGGGATACTATTCGCGCGACAGACAACATCTAAAAATATTAAAAGTATGGCAAACAACAACACTACAACAAACAAGGTAAAGAAGCCTATCATCAACAACGAAGAGGCTCTACGTATAATAACCCTTATCCAGCAGGGAGACTCCCATGCGGAGAACGAGTTGGCAGAACTCGGTTCTGTCTTTGTCAAGGCAGTAGCAAAGCAGTATGTGGGCAAGGGACTGTCTGACGAAGAGCTGATTGCTGCCAGTCGTTACGGAATGTTACGTGCCAGCCACAAGTTCGACAAGTCGCGCGGCTTCAAGTTTGCCTCGTATGCCGTATGGTGGATGCGCGAAGCTATTCTGCAAGAGATTCGTAAAAAAGAAAATAACTAAAAGCGAAAGAATATGATACACAAAGATTTAGGCGACATCCGTGCGCTAACACTCATCAGAGTGGTTCTCGAAAGAACGGAAAACGAAGAGTTGAGAAATCAACTAGAGGAGTATCTTCAAACCAATGAAGAACTATGGTCGGATGTTCATCAGAAAGACTTCTACAACTTTGCCACCACACTCGCAAAAGAGTGGATCGCAAGTCATCAATCATAAAGTTAAACAATATCACAGACAATGAAAGAGATTAACGCAGAAATATATTTGAATGGAAATAATGACGGTACTACCATCAAACTCTCTGACGAAGAAGCAGAGAATCTCCTTACATTATGGAAAGAAGCCCAAGACACCATTCTCAAAGGTATGGAGGAAGAAGACTATTGGGAAAAATTTAACCCTTGGTTAAAGGAAAAAGCTCCTAACCTCCATGAGAAGATAATGGATGCCTACTATCAGGAAACCAGCGAGCGATTGAGCATAGGAGGATGGGTAGAGAGTGATGAATTTATGTCAATAGGTCATGACATAGACGGGGCGTATCTTGATTTCGACAATGAAGTTGTAATTAACCAAATATTCCCTCCTTCAAAATAACAATATAAACGAAAAGAAAATGAGAATATATCTAAAAGTAAAGAAAGACAACGCCTATCACGTTACCAGCCTTTGGAGCAAGCACATTAAAGAGCAAATTTTGGAAACTGTCGAAGGAGCAAGTCACCTTTGGATGTGGCACTCTGAGATATATCCAATATTTTATCAAGAGGATACACATAGCCACTTTGTTACGGTAAACAAAGAACGTTTCTTCTTTGAGTGCTTGATGTACGAGCTTTGCTTTGTTTGGGAATTAAACGATTTTGAAGGATACGAAGACGAGTACTTTGACCTTGCAAGTGAAAGAAATGTGTTTTTAGGTTGCCATAAGGTAGAACCGCCCAAAGAATATGTCTATATCGGTTCATACATACATGGACAAGAAGAGCCGCTTACTCTACCAGGACTTGTATTCGATCCCGAATACGCAGAAGACGGTGAAGTTTTGGCAGAATGTATGTTTACGAGTGACTTTGAAGACGAACGTCTGAAACGAGCATGGAGACGATGAGCAATATGAAAGCAATATTTCAATTTTGCACCATTGCCCTACTAGTAATGGTTACCTGTTCTTCATGCCAGAACAAGTCTCACGATGCCAGTTTCGAAAAGAGTACAGAACAGTCTGACTCTATCGAGACTTATCACACTGTAGTCTCAGATGACAGTCTCGTAACTGCCATCTGGTATGATACAGGCGAGGGAGGAACGGCACCAGACATAGACTGTGTGGTTAAGTTCAAGTCTTCTGATGGCAAACTGCATGAAGAGCATCGCCCATTGTTACAGCTCGCCCATCCAAAGGATGACTACAGTCACCATGAAGTACAGAAAATTATAAGTCTTGATGATGAATATGGACCGCGTTCATACATATTCTTCCTATCTGCCAAGGTGGGAAGCAACGAGTATGCTCACGACATCGTAGCTTTCGAAATAAGTGGTGACAGTCTCAGATATTTGTATAACTATAAGATTGACTGACGAAATATGGAGAAAGAGTTAGAAGATTTCATAGCATCACAAATGCATAATATAAAAGTACGCTACCACATTGTGGGAAAACAAGAAGAGTTGCAAGAGATATATAGCCTCTATCAGACTTTCATACAGAAAGAACGCCCTGCTATGGAAGAAGACGAGGCCGATGATTGGGAAGGAAACATCATCTTCGCTCTTGGTGTGGACTATGGGACTTGCAATCTCTGTGGTAATATCAAGAAATGCGAACTTTCAGAAGGCTTTCTCTATATAGAAGCGGAAGAACTCGCATTGATTACTGACTTCCGCGTTCTTCTCAAAAATCGTTTCAAGGATTTGGAAATCTATTTCGCTACAGAAGATCCAGAAAACGAAACATATGTGACCAATGATGCAGATGGCAAGCATTTTCACGACCTGCCTGATGATCATTTCATAGCTCCATTAGATTATTGACGTATGGGACCAAAAACATTTCTAGCAGCTCTAATGTGCCTAATCATCGTAGCCCTCATGTGCTCACCCATTTTCCTCGTATGGCACGGTTTTACTATGGGCGGTTCAGTAATAGTCAGAATAGCATTTATCGTGATAGGGCTCATTCTATTGCGTTTATTCAAGCCAATTTCTAATCTTACTGGCAAGGACTACAAGATATTCTGATAGTTTCGACTATAAAGGCTACAAATTTGATCGAAGGTGGTATCACTCTGTTTAGCGTGATACCACCTTCTTTTGTTTGGCATTCATATCAGGAATGAAGCAGAAGGCAAGTTTGCTTACTACAGTCGCAAGGTTGTCTGGCAAGAATTCTGCATAAACTCGCTCTGTGACGCCTGTTGAAGCGTGACCTAACAATCTGCTTATCTCACTGATTTCAGCTCCGTGTGCAAGCGCTAAAACTGCCCAAGTGTGTCTTGATACATGGAAAGTCAAGTCTTGATTCCATTTTAAATCATGAGATATACAACGAAGCGAAGTATTGATGGTATTATTCCAGGAATTTCTACGACGGTATATCGCCTCATGGTCATTTATATCGAAGTTCTCTGGCAATAGATCAAAAACAAAGACTTTGTTTCTACCCTTCCATTTTTCAAGAATACGAATGAGTGGTTCACTCAAAGGTATGGTATTTCGGTTTCTCGTCTTGACTTGTATTTTACTGATGAAATTCTTGTTGAAATCAATGTCTTTCCATCGGAGCGTCATCACATCAACCATTCGCATACCGCAAGCATGGAAGGCAAACAGCCACATCTCCAAAAACTCTTTTCGTCGAGGTTGTTCGATGGTATTATAAACGGAAACTAACTCAGCAAGTCTCTCTTCAGTGAGATACTTGATATTCCTCTCTTCTTCATCAAGCCGGTCCTCTTCTTTCATATACAAGTCCTGGAGAGATGCATTAAGCTGATGAGAGATATAACCTAACTGACAAGCATATTCACACGCCTGAAGAATCGGACATAGAGTCTTGTTGACTGTTGTTGCTTTCTTTTTTGCCAAGAGTCGATACTTACGGAAATCAAGCAATAAGTCTTCACTAATATCTGAGACATAAATGAATTCCTTATGCTCACCATGTGTACCTTTGTGTTCAAGCAACAGGTATTCCTCAAACTGATTGAGATATGAAATACCATTCTTGCAAGTACTAAAACCTATCTTACCTTTCTCATAACGTTTTTCCATCAACTCTTTAGCAAACTCTATGAAGTCCTTTCCTTCATCAGGTCGCAAAGCATTGTCATTATCTTCGAGAAAAGATCGAATCACATCACAAGTAATATGCTGATGCATTTCATAATACTTATGTATCTTCACATCTATGTCTTCGATACGCTTATGAAGAGCATGATTATAATACTTATAGTCAATATCAGTCGTGGCACGTATTTCACCAATACCGCAATAGCCTTTCTCATTCCATTCCTTTACTGACACACTTATACCAGTTGATTTACGAATAGAATCAGCATGCCAATTGTATTCTATATACAATGGATACTTTTTACCAGACTGCACCATCTTTGGTATACGCAGTCTCAATCGTCCTTTCGGATAAAGTCTTGAAATTCTTCCCATATTAAAATACCTTTTTATTAATTATGGCACTATGTACGCGAAGATAATAGAAAAGTTTATCATACCACTCCTTTTTTATAAACTTCAGATGATTTTAGTATGAAGTAAGGAGAATAATAAGAGAAGAAAAGATGAAATTAACCGATCAGAAAAGAAAGAATTTCAGGATATACCGATTATTGATCATTTAATTATGTAAAATAAGGCCATTAGAACGGTAAAATTGGCGGTAAAAGACGGCAAAAAGCCATATAGGAATTTCCGAAGAAATCACCTATATGGCTCATTTCCATTATCTTATACTGATAATCGTAATCGATGAACGATTAGTACTCGTCATCATTCCATAAGAAGTCATCCTTTGAAGGATAATCAGGCCAAATGTCTTCGATGCTCTCATAGACATCACCTTCATCTTCTATTTCCTGCAGATTCTCCAGAACTTCCAGAGGCGCACCTGAGCGAGTTGCATAGTCGAGCAGCTCTTCTTTAGTTGCAGGCCATGGTGCATCTTCTAGCTTTGAAGCTAATTCAAGTGTCCAATACATAGCTATATTATTTAACGTTCTTACTAATTTGGCTGCAAAAGTAATAAAATTTATTTTATCTACAAGTTTTTCGGCATTTTTTTTCGCCTAACATACTACTTTCTTGCATGAAAGGGCTCTTTTTCTAGAAATTTACCCGATAATGCTGCTTATAGATCTTATGATCAAAGAAAACAACACCCACATAATAGAGGTCATAGGTGATGCCAGAGAACTCTGATTCCTGCAAACGAAGCCATGATGAATAGGTCTTCCTGGCATGAAGATTACCAAAAAGAACCAGCATCACCTGACTATGACAAAGCGGGAGTAGATTCTTCAAGACAAGTTCCATCGGCAGTTTATCCAAATCTACAACCACCATCGTTTGAACGTTTTTATCCAAAAGAGATAAGCTATCAGCTATCTCGAAAGATTCAGTGTTCATACAACCCGCATGGAGATAAGCATCAAAGATATGACGATTGCACAATCTGATAACGGGCTGCCAATGATTTGAGAGCCGCAGAAGAAGACGTCCTACCTTATGTTCGCGCCTGTTAAGCTGCGGAAACTGCTCCTGCAGCTCCTGATATGCATAATAAGGATAATGCTCATTGATGACATAACGGATAAAGCTATAGGCAGAAGGCGACTGCACGCCAAAGCCGCGACTATAGCCGCAGCGTCTGAACCATCTCCACCAAGTACTCAAATAATAATGCATAATTTAAATCTTTAGATACACAAAAAGCCTCAGAAATCTTTCGAAATCTGAGGCTCTTGATA
>NZ_QSQJ01000058.1:0-13192 GCF_003436715.1 Prevotella sp. TF12-30
CTTCTTTATCTTACGAGTTAGGATTATTAACGTAGTTTCAATTTGAAAGCTGCTGAAAATCGGCCCTTATCGCCACCCAAAATTTGGTGGTTCCAGAAAAAAGCCGTATCTTTGCACCGTCATTCAGAGATAAGGCGCCAATCGGATGAGTGACAAAAAACTGAATGAATAACCACTAAAAATTGAATTATTAACCCTTTAAAAACTGATTGATTATGGGACAAGGAACTAGTAAGTATCGTAAGATTATGCGTACCCCTCAGACGGGTGAGAACGCAGGTAAGAAGCTCTGGTATGCTACTGCCGTGAGCGACCGTGAGATGAGTTTCGAGGACTTCGTGACTCATATCTCTGAGCACAACTCTCCATACAGCCGTGGTACTATCCATGGTGTGCTGATGGATACCTTGGATTGCCTGAAGCATCTGATTCTGGATGGCAAGAGCGTTCGTTTCTCCGACCTCGGATTGTTCTCCATCGGCATGACTTCACGTGGCGAGGTGAGCAAGGAGAAGGTGACGGCAGCTAGCGTGCAGGGCGTGCATCTTATTGTAAGAAACACAAAATCATGGAGCAACGCTGAGCTGAAGAAGCTCACCAAGATTGTGGCATACGATGATTATACCACCGGGGCTGAGGACGGTGGTGGAACAGAGAATACACCAGGTGGCGGTGATACTAGCCAGGGCGCTGGCGGGGAGACCAACAAGGATAACGGCGGAACATCGCAGGGCGGCGGTGGTACCAGCCAGGGCACCGGCGGGGGTACTGACGGCGGCGGCGACAACGTAAATTTTTAAATCACTAATCATTAATCACTAAAAAAACTGCTTATGAAGAAAGAAACCTGGAAAACCGTATTTCAGATAGTACTATCTATCTTAACCGCTATTGCCGCCTCTCTGGGCGTGACGAGCTGCATGTCGTAGAACAACACAAATACTAAAAAAAGAGGATGCGTCATAGACTAATGACGCACCCTCTTTTTTTATATCTATTACTGCTCCCCCCTCTCGTTTTTATTCGCTGCCAGCGAACAAAATCAAGCATTATTATTCGGTGGCAGCGAATAAAATTACCTATGAGGATGAAGGGGAGATTGTGCGTGATGGACTCAAGATAGAAATAAGACCTGCATGGAAATGGGTGTTGGAAGGTTAATATCTATTACTGTTCCCCTTTCGTCTTCTTATCCGCCACATACATTCCTATCAGAATGCAGGCGGCACCCGCCAGAAAATAGGGGGTAATCTGCTCGCCAAGCACCCATGAGGCGAAAATCATCGTGGTTATCGGATTGAAATACACCCAGTTGGTGGCCTTTACCGTGCCCAGTTTTGAGATGCACCAATTCCACGTGAGGAAGCAGATCATAGAGGCAAGGCAGCCCAGAAAGAGCAGATTGCCGAAGACCTGCGGACGGGTGAATACCTCGAGCGGAGGAAAACCCGGAATGAAGATATAATAAGGCAAGATGGTAAGAACACCATAAAAAAACACTTTACGGGTGATGAATGCAGGACTGTAATCGCCCGTGGTTGACTTCATCAGCAGCGAATAAATCGCCCAGCACATACACGCCGTAAACGCCAATGCATCGCCCACCGGAGAAAGATGAAGCACAAACCTGCCGTTCAATACCACGATGATCATACCCACAAATGCCAGAAGAGAACCCAGCAGCTGGACGATATGAATGCGGTTGGAATCCTTATAGACCAGACGAACCAGCAGGGTGGCAAAGAGCGGACACGAACAGACTATGAGCGAGGTATTGGTGGTGGTGGTAAAGTTCATCGCCTCGTTCTCGCTGCAGAAATAGAGCGAACCGCCCGTAATGCCCAGCAGCGCCATCTTCGCCTCATCCTGCCAGGAATCGGCAAAGAGACGGCGATGATTGAACGCCAGCATCAGCACGTAGGCGATGCTGAAACGCAGGGTGAAAATCTGAGCAGGAGAAAGCCCGTTCAGCATCAGCACCTTGGTGGAAACGAAGGTGGTTCCCCAGATCGCCACTGTCAGGAAGGCTACCAGATGGTAGAATATATTGTTATTTTTCGTTTGCATATCTTAATTTTTCCTTTAATGGTGCAAAAGTAAGATTTTTCTGTGGATAAACCAAGACTTCTGCATTTTTTTTGTACCTTTGCAGCATGATTTTCCATCCATTCCATCATACTTCAGAAAATGTTCCTGCAAGGATGAACAATCCTTTGGATTACGAACCGCATCCGCTCTGCATCCAGGCGTGCAGGGAAGTGCAGGAGATGCTTGCCAGACGAAAAGACTGGCAGGAAGAGATTGCGCGTGGCAAAATGTTTGGCGTGCTCATCGTAGAAAATGTAAAAACAGATACCGATGTCCCAAAATGGGGAAACCCAGCTGCCGATAGCGAGGCTCCGAAATGGGGATACCTGGCTGCCTACAGCGGACAGATTGGCGGAAGAAGCGACTGGGAGGACTTCGTGCCTGCCGTTTTCGACTATCTGCAGCCCGACGGCTACTTCAAGAACCACGAGGCGGAAATCTCACGTATCAACCAGAGCATCAGCCACCTGGAGAAGGATGAAAGGATGAAGAAAGCCAGAACCCTGATCCGGCAACTGCAGGAGGAGCGGAAGCGTACCATCGCCGCCTATCAGGAGAAGATGAAGGAAGCGAAGGCAAAGCGTGACAGCCGCAGAGAGGCAGGAAACCTTTCAGAAGCGGAAGAGGCGGAGATGATCAGGGAAAGCCAGTTTATGAAGGCTGAACTGCGCCGACTGAAGAAATCGCTCTCGGAAAAGACTGCCCTGGAAACGGAATTTGAGGATTATCAGGAGAATATACTGAGGCTGAAGCAGCTGCGCAAGCAACTCTCTGATGCCCTGCAGCAATGGCTTTTCTCGCAGTTCAGAATGCTGAACCAGGAGGGAGAAAGCAAGGATCTGCTGGAGATTTTCAGAGATGAAGCCCTGAAGGAGTATCCGCAGGCGGCGATAGCTACGAGCAGGATTGCAGCCCTGAAGATGGTGCCGCCAGCCGGGAGCGGCGAGTGCTGCGAACCGAAACTGCTGCAATATGCCTACCAGCATGGTTACAAACCGCTGCAGATGGCTATGGTCTGGTGGGGAGAAAGCCCGAAGGAGGAAATCCGCCACCACCTGCAGTTCTATCCTGCCTGCAACGGCAAGTGCAAGCCGATACTGCATTGGATGCTGCCGCCATCGGTATTCGAAAGCCCTGCATCGGCAGAAAACGGCATCGGCGGACAGAAGGGACCATTCCTTAAGCAGGTAGAGATGCTCTATGAGCAGGTGGAAACGCTCTACGAAGACTGCGAGCTGACCGTGATCCACAAACCTGCAGGACTGCTCTCTGTACCGGGAAAGGACGCTGCCCAGCCATCGGTCTATGCGCTGATGCGAAGGAAATATCCCGAGGCTACCGGTCCGCTCATCGTTCACCGGCTGGACATGGCAACCAGCGGACTGATGATCATCGCCAAGACCGAATTTGCCTATCATCGCCTACAGAAGGAGTTTCTGAACCATCGGGTGCAGAAGAAATACATCGCCATCATTTCAGAAAAAGAGATTTCGGGAAAAGACATTCCAGGAAAAGACATTTCGGAAAAGGAGATTCCAGAAAAGGGAATCATCTCCCTTCCGCTGCTGCCCGATTATCTGAACCGCCCTCGCCAGACCGTGAATCACGAGCAGGGCAAGGAGGCCATTACGGAGTATGAAATTCTGGAGCGCATCGACGGCTCACATCTCCGCATCGCCCTCTATCCCAAGACGGGTAGAACCCACCAGCTGCGCGTGCATTGTGCCCATCAGGAGGGTTTGAATGCTCCCATCCTGGGCGATTCGCTCTACGGCAACGAGAAGGCTGCCCGACTGTATCTACATGCCGAGGAGATTACCTTCGAACATCCCCTGACGGGTAAGAAAATAACGATAAAGAGAAAGGCTGATTTCTAACTGAAATCAGCCTTTTCTAATATTTTTACGGATAGAAATCCGCAGGATTAACAATATTTACACGAAGAACATGATGATGACCTGGGCGATGATGACTCTGATAAACATGCCGAGCGGATAAACCGTAGCATAGCTGATGCTAGGCGTATCGCCATCCAGGGTCTCGTTGGCATAGGTAAGCGCCATCGGATTCGCCATACTGCCGCAGAGAATGCCGCAGATGCTGCCGAAATCGTACTTCTTGGTCTTCAGGATGATGAAGCCCACTATGATAACCGGAACCACCGTGATGAGGAAACCGATGCCTACCCACATCAAACCCTCGGGACGAACCACCGTCTCGAAGAACTGTCCACCAGCCGACAGACCCAGACAGCCCAGATACAGGGCAAGACCCAGCTCGCGGAGCATCAGTCCCGCACTACGCGTCATATAAGAGATGAACTGCACCCTAGGGCCCAGCGCACCAATCAGAATACCCATTACGATAGGACCACCGGCAATACCCAGACGTACGGGAGCCGTCATTCCCGGAATATTCAGCGGAATGGTTCCCACGGCGAGTCCCAGAATGATACCCAGGAAGATGGCACCCAGGTTAGGCTCGTTGAGCGTCTTCACGGCATTGCCCAGAAACTGCTCCACATGGTCGATGCTCGTAGGGTCGCCCACCACCGTTAGGCGGTCGCCATACTGCAGACGGAGGTCGTCGGTAGCCAGCAGTCGGATATCACCACGCAGCACTCGGCTCACATTCACGCCATAGGTATTGCGCATCTGCAGGCTTCCCAGTCGCTTGCCGTTGAGTCCCGGACGGGTCATCACAATGATTCTGCTCTCCAGTTTGGCATCGATGGCGTTCCAGTCCACCTTATCATTATTCCACTCCTTATCCACCTTCTTTCCGAAGAGAATCTGCATGGCAGATGCCTCATCCTTATTGGTAACCACGAGCACACTATCGTTGGTATGGAGCACGGTATCAGCCTCAGGAACGATGACCTGCTCGCCTCGCCATACACGGGAGATGATGAACTTGCGATGGGTCATCATCGAGATTTCGGCGATGGTATTGCCGTTGAGAGCCGGGTTTACGATGACGTACTGTCCGATGGATGTATGGTCATCCTCATCGGCACGTCGGATCTCCAGGTCCTCAGGCTTTACGAAGAGCTTGCGCAGGAACATCATCGCCAGGATGACACCCACAACGCCCAGAGGATAGGTTACCGCACAGCCCAGGGCAGCTCCGCCGCTAGGCATTCCCAACTGCTGCAGCGCCTGCTGGGCAGCACCCAGAGCCGGCGTATTGGTTGTGGCGCCGCAGAGAATGCCCACCATATCGGGCAGGCTCACGGGCAGCACCAGGCACAGGGCAAGCGAGAATACGGTGCCCACGGCGATGACAGCCAGGCTCCAGAGATTGAGCGAGATGCCCTCGTGGCGCATCGAACCGAAGAAGTTGGGACCCACATAGAGACCCAGCACATACACGAACATGGTGAGTCCGAAGCTCTCGGCAAACTCCAGCATGTTCTCGTCGATGGTGAGTCCGAGATGGCCCGCCACGATGCCCACAAAGAATACGAAGGCTATGCCGAGGGAGATTCCCTTGACATGAATCTTGCCCAGGGCAAGACCTAGGGTACAAATCAATGAAAGAATGACGATGCCTTGCACCGCCGAATGCACGTTGATTAAATGATCAAACCACATAATATAAGTTTCAATCTTTTCTCGTGATAATGTTCAGTTTACTAAATTCTGCTGCAAAGGTACATTAAATTAAGAACATCACAAAAGAAAAATGCCCTTTTCTTCTAAATATTTGCAATAAAAGCTGAATTTAAAGCAAAAAACCAAATCTAACTCAAAGTTTTTTTGTACCTTTGCACCCGTTTAAAATAGAAATAGATGAAAGATATTTGTTGTATAGGGCACGTAACCAAAGATAAGATAGTTACCCCAAACAGAACTGTTTACATGGCTGGCGGAACATCGTTCTACTTCGCCTACGCCATCAACCAACTGCCTAAGGATGTGAGCTTTTCGCTCATCACGGCAATGGACCCGACAGAAACAGAGCCTGTAGAAAAGATGCGCCAGGCGGGCATAGAAGTAACCCTCAATCCTTCGCGCAATACCGTCTTCTTCGAGAATATCTACGGAGAAAACCAGAACGAGCGCAAGCAGCGTGTGCTTGCCAAGGCTGATCCATTCACCATCAGACAGCTGGAGCACGTGGAGGCGAAGGTCTATCACCTGGGAAGTCTGCTGAGCGATGATTTCTCGCCGGAGGTAGTGGAATTTCTCTCGCGCAGCGGAAGGGTTTCCATCGACGTGCAGGGCTATCTGCGCGAGGTGAGAGACGAGAAGGTGTATCCGATAGACTGGAAGGATAAGCTGGAAGTGCTGAAGAACACCTACTATCTGAAGGTGAACGAGACGGAGATGGAGACCATCACGGGGCTGAAGGAGCCACGCGAGGCTGCGAAGCTGATACATTCGTGGGGAGTTACCGAGGTAATCATCACGCTGGGCAGCGAGGGTTCTCTAATCTATGTAGATGACACCTTCTACGAGATTCCCGCCTATCCGCCTCACGAGGTGGTGGATGCTACCGGATGCGGCGACACCTATTCTGCCGGTTATCTCTACAAGCGACTGCAGGGTGCCACTCCTACCGAGGCTGGCAAGTTTGCGGCTGCCATGTGTACCATCAAGCTGGAGCACAATGGTCCGTTCAACCGCACCATCCAGGACGTAGAACGCATCATGAAATAAATTTTAGATAATTTATCCTATTATCTTCTTATTTTTGCCTGAATTGGTGTAACTTTGCATCCTATATGGAACAGATTTCACCAATTCAGGCATTATTGCAACAACGCACCCTGCTCCAGCTGGAGTATTACACCGAGAAGGAAGCCTTCCGCAAGCTCACCGAACAGATGGGAATGCAGCGCAAGGTGAAACGAGGTGATGCCTGGTTCCCGCTCCGTGTGGGAAAAAGCTTTTATAATTCGCTGAATCAAACAGCCATTGAGGTCTTCCGTACCTCTGATCAGGATATCGAGCACAATTTTGAGTTCGGTCGCCCCGTCATGTTCTTTATGGTCAAGAAGATGGGCAAGAATGAGAACCAGGGCAGAAAAGTTCAAAGTATAAAATACTTTTCTTTTACGGGAACCGTGAGCTATGTGGATGGCGACAGAATGGTGATTACCGTGCCTGATTCAGCCCCGCTGCTCGACTTGCAGCAATCTGCGGAGCCTATCGGCGTGCAGCTGTCCTTTGACGAAACCAGCTACAAACTGATGTTCGAGGCTCTGGATAGAGTGATGAAGGCGAAAAACAACCGCCTGGCTTATCTCCGCGATTTATTCTATTCGCATCAGAAGGCAGGCAGATTCTCCTTCGAACCGATGAAGTTCCCTTGGCTCAATCCTACCCAGGAAAGAGCTGTGAACGAGGTGCTTTGGGCGAAGGACGTGGCGATTGTTCACGGACCTCCGGGAACCGGAAAGACCACAACCCTGGTGGAAGCCATCAACGAAACCCTGATGCGAGAGAGTCAGGTGCTGGTGTGTGCACAGAGCAATATGGCGGTGGACTGGATTTCTGAAAAACTGGTGGATAGAGGTGTGAATGTGCTCCGTATCGGAAACCCTACCCGTGTGAACGACAAGATGCTGGGCTTCACCTACGAGCGCCGTTTCGAGAGTCATCCCGACTATCCGCAGCTCTGGGCTATCCGCAAGGCAATCAGAGAATTAAGAAAAAACAGGAAGAAAGGCAGCGAGAACTATCATCAGAAGATGGATAGGCTGAAGAGCCGTGCCGCCGAAATAGAAATCCGCATCAATTCTGAACTCTTTGGCGAGGCGCGTGTCATCGCCTGCACCCTGGTGGGTTCTGCCCACCGGTTGCTGGAAGGCATGAAGTTCGGCACCCTGTTTATCGACGAGGCAGCCCAGGCTTTGGAAGCCGCCTGCTGGATTCCGATGAAGAGAGCCAGCCGGGTGATTCTGGCAGGCGACCATTGTCAGCTGCCACCTACCGTAAAGAGTATTGCGGCATTAAGAGCCGGACTTGGCAAGACCCTGATGGAGCGCATTGCCGAAAACAAGCCGGAGGTAGTAACCCTGCTGAAAATCCAATACCGCATGAACGATGAAATCATGCGATTCTCCAGCGACTGGTTCTACGGGGGCAAGGTGGAGAGTGCGCCACAGATCAAATACCGCAGCGTATTGGATTACGACCATCCGATAACGTGGATTGATACTTCAAACGAGGAGAATCAGATAACGATAGAAGGAGGAGATGCGCCTGAAGATTCTGCATCCACATCATCTTCTGAATCTGCAGCCAATCAGAATTCTGATTTGAACTTCAAGGAACAGTTTGTGGGCGAGAGTTTCGGGCGTATCAACAAGGCAGAAGCCGAGCTTACCCTGCTCACCCTGGCGGAATACTTCACCAAGATAGGCAAGCAGCGGGTATTGAGCGAGAGCATCGACGTAGGCATCATTTCGCCTTACCGTGCCCAGGTGCAGTATCTGAAGAAGCTCATCAAGAAGTATGAGTTCTTCAAGCCTTACCGCCGTCTGATCAGCGTAAACACGGTGGATGGTTTCCAGGGGCAGGAAAGAGACGTTATCCTCATCTCGCTGGTGCGTTCCAACGATGAAGGCCAGATAGGTTTCCTGAAAGACCTCCGCCGCATGAACGTGGCGATGACGAGAGCCCGCATGAAGCTCATCATCCTGGGCAACAAGGACACGATGACGAAGCATCCTTTCTACAAGAAACTGTGGGAGTATGTGGAAGGGCTCAATAATGATGAATAAGAACGAAGTTCGTGTAAAAAAGTGTATGTATGCAAGGAAAGTTCGTGTAGAAAAGTGTTGAAAACATTTGTAAGTTCGTGCAAAAAAGTGTATCTTTGCAACCAACAGAGCTGTTTAAACATCATAACAGCAAGTTATTAACATCATTAACAACTTCAAAATGTATGTAAGGATGAAAAGAACGATCATAGAACAATTAAAAGCATGGAAAGAGAGCCTTTACAGAAAGCCCTTAATCTTATCAGGAGCAAGACAAGTAGGCAAGACTTATATCCTCCAGGAGTTTGGGAAACAGGAATATGACCACGTTGCCTACATCAACTGTGATGGAAACTCTGAGATTGCCAACATTTTTGCAGAAGATTATGATATGAAGCGAGTCCTAATGGTTATCGGAGCCATTAGCAAACAGCCTATAATCCCTGGCAAAACGCTTATCATTCTGGATGAAATACAAGAACTTCACAAGGGACTTTCCTCGCTGAAGTATTTCTGTGAAAATGCACCAGAATACCATGTGGCTGTAGCAGGTTCACTTTTAGGCGTTGCCATGCACCAAGGAGAATCCGCCCCAGTGGGAAAGGTTGACATCATTCGCCTCTACCCTATGTCTTTCGAAGAGTTTCTTATGGCAAAAGACGAAGAACAGTTGCTGAACATATTGAAAAGTAAAGACTGGAAGACCATCACATTACTTCATGATAAACTCATCAAGATATTAAGAGAATATTATTTTGTAGGGGGAATGCCTGAGGCTGTGAAAACTTATCTTGCAACTAACGATGCAAATCTCGTCAGACAGGTTCAGAACAACATTCTCACCATTTATCGTAGTGACATGTCGAAGCATGTCAGCCCAAATGAAGCCACTCGCATCAGCATGGTTTGGCAATCCATCCCTTCCCAGCTTGCCAAGGAAAACAAGAAGTTCATCTATGGAGCGGTGAGAAGCGGGGCACGAGCCAAGGATTTTGAGATGGCAATACAATGGCTGGTGGATGCAGGTCTCACCTATCGCATTTCCCGAGTAAGAGAAGTTGGAATGCCTTTGAAGTTTTACGAAGACCTCAATGCCTTCAAGCTGTTTCTCCTGGATGTCGGCCTCCTGGGTGCGCTGAGCGAGATGGAACCTGCCCAAATGCTCATCTCCAACAAAGCCATGACGGAGAGCAAGGGGGCGTTCACGGAAAACTACGTCCTTACCCAGCTATTATGTCAACAGGACATTTACACCTATTATTATAGTAGGGAAGACGCTCGCTTGGAGATAGACTTCCTTGCCCAGCACCAAGGGGTGATAACTCCGATAGAGGTAAAAGCGGAAGAGAACCTGCGTTCCAAGTCACTTCGCGCCTTCTTTGACGCCCATCCCGACTTGCGAGCCATCCGCTTCTCCATGTCGCCATACAAGGAGCAAGAGTGGATGAAGAATGTCCCATTGTACGGGGTAGAGGAGAGTTTCTAGGAACTCTTCTCACAATACTCCCTGAACTTTGCCTTAGTCATGGCAATACCAATGAGTCTATTAGATAACGCAACAATAACAACAAAATAAAAAAATATGCTACAACGAGACTACATACAGCGACTGATTCGCGAGTTTATGGCGGCACTCGAAAGAATGCTCGAAAAGAAAGAGGTGGAGGTGAGACGTGAGAAGATTAAGGAGCTCTACAATCAATACGTGGGCCCTTATGCCTTCTACAGCATCGCCACCATCGAGGATGTGATGAAGGCAATGGCAGGAATCGACGACGAGGAGAAACGACTCTCCAAGATGGACATGCTTGCCGAACTCTACTATCACGAGGCGGATACCGTGGGGCAACCTACAAGAGATGAACTGCTGAACAAGGCGTTCATGCTCTTCGATTATGTGGAAACCCACGGAGATACCTTCTCCATCGAGCGCCGCAATAAAATGGCACAAATCAGACAGAAGATAGGGGATGCGCTCAAATAAAATGAGTGCATCCTCCTTTTTATATTTTAGGATAACAAACTATAATTATAACGTTCATTGAAAAACTAATCATAAAGTTCAATGTTCAAAACTCAAAGTTCAAAGTAAGTTATGGTCAAAGCTCAAAGTTCAAAGTCAACAAACGACATGACTGTGGGTTCGCCCTTGCAAGCCATCATCAAATTTGCGATTCCACTCATCCTGGGTTACATTCTCCAGCAGATGTATCTCATCATCGATGCCGCCATCGTGGGAAGATGGATTGGCGTGGGAGCTCTTGCGGCAGTAGGCGCATCCAGCTCCATCATGTTCCTCATCATGGGCTTCTGCAACGGCTCCTGTGCCGGTTTTGCCATCCCTATCGCCCAGGCTTTCGGTGCCAGGGATTACGCCAAGATGCGGGCTTACGTGAGCAACAGCATCCGCATCGCCATCTGCTTTGCCGTGGTCATCACCTTTCTTTCCTGCATCTTCTGCGGAAAGATTCTGCACCTGGTGAATACGCCGAAGGAGGTGTTCGATGACGCCTACATCTTCCTGATGCTGCAGTTTGCGGCGATTCCTTTCACCATAGGCTACAACCTGCTCTCCGGTCAGATCCGTGCCCTGGGCAACTCGAAGCAGCCTTTCTATTTTCTCATCACAGCTTCCGTTATCAACATCATTCTCGATGGCATTCTGATTCTCGGCATGGGACTGGGCGTAGAGGGTGCGGGCATTGCCACCTGGCTATCGCAGGGAATCTCCGTGCTGCTCTGTATCTGGTTTATCAAGAAGAAGATGCAGATTCTGATTCCGAAGGGTGAGGAAAGGAAATTCGACAACAAGAAGGTAAGCATTCTGCTGAACAACGGCGTTCCGATGGGTCTGCAGTTCTCGATTACCGCCATCGGCCTCATCATGCTGCAGAGTGCCAACAACGCTCTGGGAACGGTTTATGTGGCGGCATTCACAGCCTCTATGCGCATCAAATATCTCTTTACCTGCGTATTCGAGAACATCGGAGTGGCGATGGCTACCTATTGCGGTCAGAACCTGGGAGCCAGGAAGCTGGATAGAATCGGTCTGGGCGTAAGGGCTTCCATCAGGATGATGCTGGTTTATTTCGTCTTCACCTTCCTGCTCATCTATCCGTTTGCCGACGAGATGATGATGCTCTTCGTGGATAAGGGCGAGGCTGAAGTAGTGACCTATGCTGCCCAGTTTATGCGTATAGCCAACTATTTCTATCCTTGTCTGGGCTTGCTCACCATCCTGCGCTACAGCATCCAGGGCTTGGGTTACAGCAATCTCTCGATGCTGAGTGGCGTAATGGAAATGATAGCGAGATGCGGTGTGAGTCTCTGGCTGGTGCCTGCCCTGGCGTGGACGGGTGTCTGCTTCGGCGACCCTGTGGCGTGGGTCATGGCAGATCTCTTCCTCATTCCCGCCTTCCTGTGGCTTTACAAGCATCTGAAGAAGGAGCAAGTCCGCTAGGCGTTCCTCCGGATTTGCAATCCGGAGTCAAAAAAGGTTCGACCTACTTCTTGCGGATTTGCAATCCGCACAACCAAGCTCTCATTTATTTAAAAATTTGCATTAAAAAATATTCTGCTAAGGGTTAGGAAAATGAAAAATCGATTGTAATATAGAGAAAAGAAATAAAGTAATGCAAATAAACAAAGAAACGATAGAACAGCTCTTCCGGCAGCATTATCTGAGGATGTACCAATTGGCCAGGGTACTTCTGAAGGATGATGCAGCCAGCAAGGATGTGGTGAGCGAAGTCTTTGCCGATGTGCTCGACGGAAAGACTCAACTGGGTCTTGATAACGAGACAATAGCCAGCGAACCGTCCCTGCCTTCCGCCAACGCCGGGAGCTATCTTCTGGTGTGTGTGCGCCATAAATGCCTCAACCTGTTGAGCCGACAGAAGATGAAAGACCGGGTTCATCATCTTCTGAAAGCCGATACTTCGCCTTCGATAGCTTCCCTGGAAGCGACGATTGCCGAAATAGACAGGGAGACCGAAAAGTACGAGGCAATTCAGGCTTATATGGATGCTGAACTCACGCCACAAACCCGCAAGGTACTCGATCTCCGTTTTCGGCAGAAACTGAAATATCGGGAGATTGCTACGGAATTGGGCATCAGCGAAGTGGCAGTTTATAAGCATCTGGCGCAAGGCATCAGAAAATTAAAGCAAAAGTTTAACCCTTAGCAGATTTATTATGGACAAGTTTGAAAAAATACTGGATATCATCGACCATCAGGAGAAGTATTCTGATGAGGAGATTCGTGAAATATTGCAGGATGAGGAATGCCGAAAACTCTATCAGACGATGGTGGAAGTGGATTCTGCACTTGAAAAAACCTCTCCTATTATTAATATAGATGAGGAATGGGAGAAATTCAGCCAGGAGCATCAACTT
>NZ_QSQJ01000059.1:0-11891 GCF_003436715.1 Prevotella sp. TF12-30
TCTGTTGCCGTCAAGCGTGGTGACAGAATCTATTTCCGTGTGCAGTCTGGCTCTGAGGAAACAAGCAACGGCTCATTTGACAAGGTGAACTGGTCACCTGCCATTACTTACGCTGGCGAGTCAAATATCTTGCCTAACGGGCTTTCTTCAACAGAGTACAAACCTGAGGATGGTGCCATCTACGATGTGAACACCTCCGCTAATGTGGAGAATGGTTCAAGCGTGGAAGTTCACAGTGCCTTCCACAAGCCTGTAACAACCGACGATGTTGTTCTCAGCATCATCGGCAGCAATGACAAGAAAGACAGTGACGGAAACGACAACCCGAACTATATCGAGAAGACGGTCTTTGCTCAAACATTGAAGGCTGGTGAGGCTTTCAATGGTGATTCTCTCAACATCAGTCTGGAGAATACAGAAAAGCTGACCAATTTCAGCTTTGAGATTTCATCCACCTCAAATGTTGATTGGAAGAGCATCGGTTGGCAAGCATCCGTAACTTACAAGGATTCTGCCAATGTTGAGCAGACCATGTCAGTTCCTGCACATTACAAGACTTTCGCAAATGCCTTGGCAGAGGGCAAGCCATACTTGACCACAGCGACTGATACAATTATGGTTGTGTCACCAGTGCTTATCCTTTCTGACAATTCCATCAATGGCCAGATTACTTTGACTGCCAAGACAGAGGATGCACTTGTTGGCAAGAAGTCTTTCACTATCGAGAATGGCATTTTGAAAGCCGATACTCTGCGATTTGCAACAACCACAGGAAAGAAGTTATGGTTTGAATACAGCTATCCTGCAACTATCTCGGATGAAACTGTTACTTCTGCCTCTGTTTCCATTCAGAAAGATGCGGCAGGTCTTGTGACAGAGAATGTCCTTGCTGGATTCTATGCAGAAAGCGATAATCTTGGCTTCGGTATGCTTTACCGTGGCTGGGGAGGTTTTGTCTATAACTCTGCAGAAGGCAGATATGCAAAGCCTATTGACGAGTCATTGCTGAAATTGCCGGAAAACGAGAACGACAAGGTTGATCCTCTCACAATGGCATTCACTCCATTGGGCACAGACCAGACCTCTATGGACAAGTGGGTCGGTCAGCGACAGGACATCTATCTTACTGCGACCGAGGCAAGCACAGCCCGATTGACCGAGCAGGATGTACTCCTTACCAATCCTTTGGATAACAATGCGGAGGTGGCAGGACTTGCAGGCGAATACTTGCAGGGTACTGGTGCGACAGCTGTAAGCCAAGTGGTATCAAGCAAGAGTACCGTTGTGCAAGGAGGTGCACTTGGCATTACCCACAACAATGCAAATGGCAGTTCCAAGACGGAAGTTGCCATGATGGATATGAATGGTGACGGATTCCCGGACATCATAGCTGGTGGTACTATCCAATACACCAATTCGCAGGGCGGATTGAGTGGAGAAATCTACAAGGGTATCGGAGCTAATAACTCTGACAATGCTTCTGAAGCATGGGGATATGGCGGCAATCCAGTAGCTTCTGTGTCTGGCATTACAAAACTTATCTCAGGAAGCAAGTCTTCCGCACAGAACCAACAGAGTTCATGGCTGGCTCAATTCTCCATTTCCGGCAGTGCGCCAAAGAATACGGATGAAGCTGTAGAGTCATTCATAGATATCAATGGCGATGGACTACCAGACAAGATTCTTTCCGACAAGAAAGTAAGATTAAATCTGGGCTATGCCTTTACTGAACCTATTGATTGGGGACTTGACCGCATACAGAGTGGTAAGAGCCTTTCTTATAATATTGGCGCAGGTGGCGATGTAAGTCATGACTGGGGAAAATTTGAAGATAAGAAATACCAAGGTATAACCAAGGCTTCCGGTAGCTTCTCAGCAGGCTTTGGTCTCGTAACCTCTGAAAGCGAAGAGGAGTATAATCTTATCGACATCAATTCTGACGGTCTTCCTGACAAGGTATGGAAGAATGGTGACGGTATCACTGTTGCCCTCAATACAGGCAATGGCTTTGACGAGCCTATCAGTTGGAAGGGTGCAAGTGCGCTTAGTGAATCAGCCTCTACATCAGAGTCTGCAAACGCAGCGTTCACTTTGACCATCAACATTCCTGTCATAAGCATCAAGATTTCAACCAACCCTGGTGCTTTCACCTCACATAGCATCAACCGCCCTACCTATTCATTGCAGGATGTTGATGGTGACGGTTATCTTGACATCGTTGAGTCTGAGAAGGAAAGCGAGTTGAAGGTTACACGCTCTGCCATTGGCAGAACCAACATGTTGAAGTCAGTCACCAATTCCTTGGGCGGAACTTTCACATTGGACTATGCCCACACCACTCCGACCTACGGCCTTCCTGGTGGCAAGTGGGTAATGTCTGCCCTTACCGTTGATGATGGTATCCATGACCACGGGCCTGTAATGACTACCGCCTTTGAGTACAAGGACGGCAAGCGTGACCGCCATGAACGTGAGTTCCTCGGTTTCGGTGAGGTCATCACCAAGAACCTTGACACGGAAAAAGGCAATTCTGTTTACAGACAGGCTGTTGAGAACTACGATGTAGCCAACTACTACACGCAGGGCAATGTTACCGCCACATCCGTAGAGGATGCCAACGGCAACAAGTACACCGAGACAAAGAACCGTTACGACAGCTACTATCTGACTGCCGACGGTGACAAGTACACATTCGCAAAGCGTGACGTGAACCTTTGGAGTGACCGTGCATCTGCATTCGTACCTCTCCGCTATACGGCAAACTTGCAGTATGAGGGAGCGGCAAACGGTGTGATTACATCCGAGGCATGGAACGAGTACTACCTCAATGGCTATCATGGTGAGTTGAAGTCCTACAAGTACAGCGACAAGGGCAGTCTTGGCGAGGACGGAAACGGCAAGTTCGATTATGCGACTGCTATCAAATATACCGACAATGCAAGCAAGCACATCTTCGGACTTCCTGTTGATGTGACTGTTACAGGCGGTGACGGCTCACTCTACCACCATGTGACGGCAAAGTACAACACCAACTATGCCAACCACATCACCCAGATTACGCAACAGTTGAATGACGGTGCGGCAGTTACTGATTACAAGTACGACTCTTACGGCAACATCATCCAGAAGACCCTCCCTGCCAACGGCAAGGGACAGCGCATGTGGTACAAGTACCGCTATGAGCCGGAAATGAACATGTATGTGGAGCGTATTGACGATGCGTGGGGCTACCGCAGCGAGCAAGGCAATTTTGACTATCGCTATGGTATAGCCAAGGAGCATCGTGACCTCAACAACTTCTACTACGAGACTGATGTTGACGACCTCGGTCGCATTACTGGCGTGCGTGGTCCTAACGAGTTGGCTACGGGTGTGCCTTATGCCATCGCCTTTGAATATCAGCCTTGGGCTACCTTTGGTGAGAGTGGCATTACCGCTCCTGCATACGCCGTGACCAAGCACTATGACATCCAGCACCCTAACGATGACTTGGAGACCGTTACATTCGTTGACGGTTTCGGAAGAGCCGTGCAGGTGAAGAAGGACGGTGTTGTGACAAGTGCATCCAAGGGAAGCTCTGCCAAGGACGAGAACGTGATGATAGTCAGCGGAAGAAACGTGTATGATGCTTTCGGACGTGTGGCAAAGTCTTTCTATCCTACAACGGAAGGAACTGGATCGAAGTCCACGTTCAGCAAGTCATTTGACAATGTATCTCCAACGGTTACTGTTTATGACGTGCTCGACCGTGCTACCTCAGTGACATTGCCGGACAACTCTACGACAACTACGGCCTATACTGTTGACAACGGCAGTCATGCACTTGTTACAACCGTAACAGACGCACTCCATAATGTGCAGGCTACCCATACCAATGGCAGTGGCAAGACCTTGAAGACCATCCAAAAGAGCGGTCCTGACGGTGAGATTACCACCTCATTTGAGTATGACGGCATACAGCGCCTTGTTCGTGTCACCGACACGGAGGGCAATGTAACGACCTCTACTTACGACATGGGTGACCGCCGTACAGAGGTGAACCATCCTTCAAGCGGCATTACAAGTTTCACTTATGATGCTCTCGGCAATGTGCTTACAAAGCAGACTGCCAACCTTGCAAAGGAAGGCAAGTTCATCACCTACGATTACGACTATCAGCGTCTGACGGGTATCAACTACCCAGATCATCCGGAGAACAACGTGAAGTATTACTACGGTGGCCGCAACGCCTCTCAGAACCGTATCGGTAGATTGATGCTCCGTGAGGACGGAACAGGTGCCATTGAATACTTCTATGGCAAGATGGGTGAAGTCACCAAGACTCGTCGCACGATGATTGTGCCTAACCAGGCGATAGCAACTTATGTGACGCAATGGACTTATGACAGCCACAACCGTCTGTTGGAGATGATTTATCCTGATGAGGAGAAAATAACCTATTCTTACAATCTCGGTGGTCAGCTTGAAAAGGTTCATGGCTACAAGTCATACGGCTACGACTATGTGAGCAAGATTGGCTATAACAAGTTTGAGCAGCGCACATACTTGAAGTATTGCAACGGTGCTGAGACCTTCTACACTTACGACCCACAGCGTCGCAGATTGCAGAACCTCACGGTGAATAGTGGTGGCAACACCATTATGGACAATGCCTATACATACGATGCGGTGAGCAATGTGCTCAGCGTGGTAAACGGTGCGTCAGTTCCACAGAGTGGAAAGGCTGGCGGACAGATGGCTCATGCCTATACATACGATGCCCTCTACCGTCTTGTCAGTGCAACTGGTACTTATACTGGTGCTGACAACAAGACCGCAAGCTACACTCTTGCGATGGGTTACGACAATATGCACCGTATCACATCAAAGCGTCAGATTCTCACGCAGAACAATGTGCAGTTCAACGGCACATTGAATGCAGGTTATGATTTGTCATACACCTATGGAACAGAGACAGGCAAGAAGTTCCAACTCGCCAATGTGAAGGATGTGAACTACCGCACGGAGGAGACACCTTCAGAAAGCGAGAATGTGAGCAACAGCCATGCCTATGAGTATGATGCCAACGGTAATCTTGTTTATGTCAATACAAGCCGTACAAAGAAGGATGGCATGGCTGACGAGAAGACCACGGAACGCAAACTCAAATGGGATGAGGAGAACCGTCTCCTTGCTTCTGACGACAATGGCTTCGTGACCAACTATTGGTATGACGCAGACGGAGAACGCACGGTGAAGACTTCGGGCGAGAGTGACCAAGTCTATGTGAACTCTGAGTTTGCAGGAGGCCGCACGAACACCGCCAAGTTCTCACTCTATGTATCACCTTATCTCGTTGCCAACCAAGGCGGACGCTATACAAAGCATATCTATATAGGTAGTCAGCGTGTCGTTTCCAAGATTGGTGACTTCGATTCTTACGGATCAGACCCACGTCGCATCCAGTATGCAGGTAGTGAGACTGATGGACTTTCTGTTGACTATAAGCAAAAATATGTCCAGCAGTTGCAGGTTATCAAGGATAATTATGCAACCTTTGCAGTGCCGTACAATGGCGAGGACAACAACGATTATGTCGATGGCAAGGGATTCTGTTGCAATGACGGCAGCTTGGAGGCTGCGCAGGCACGTGTTATGGCACGGGCAGCGAAGAACAACTTCCAAGAAGGCGATGCATACGAGAAGATGCAGTTCTACTACCACCCAGACCACTTGGGTAGCAGTAGTTACATTACCAACCTTGACGGTGAGGTGGTGCAGCATATAGAGTATGTTCCTTTCGGCGAGGTCTTCATCGAGGAGCGCAACAGTGTATGGAACACGCCCTATCTCTTCAATGCAAAAGAGTTTGATGAGGAGACTGGTCTGTACTACTATGGGGCACGCTACTATGAACCACGACTCAGTCTATGGATATCAGTAGATCCAATATCAAATTATGATCCTCGAAACAATGAAAATTATTTAGATGGAGAGCATAATTTGGGTGTATATAATACGTTTAATCTTGCTCCATATGGGTATTGTTATCAAAATCCTATACGATTAATAGACCCGAATGGGAAACAAGTTGATGCAGTGGATTTCGTCCCATTTTTGGGTAGCGGAAGAGATATCTATAGAGGCTTTAGGGATGGTGATATCTTAACTGGAGCCATAGGAGTTGGCGGGTTAATTGCTGATGTATTTACCTTAGGTTCAGGGTCTGTAGTTACTGGAGGAATAAAGGCTGGCGTAAAGGCTGGCGTAAAAACCGCAGTAAAACAAGAAATAAAGCAAGCCGCTAAAACTGAAACTAAAGTTGCGGCTAAGGCGTTAACTCAAGCATCTAAGCAAGGGTTTAAGTCTGCTTCGGAGTTAGGTATTAAAGATGGAATGAAAACGACATCAACCAAAGCTTTAGAGTTAGGACAAGAATTCCTTGGGAAAGGCTACCGAGAAGTTGGTCCTGGTAGATATGTTTCAGCCGATGGAAAACGAGTTTTCCGCATGGGTGACAATGATATTTTAGGTAAACATGGAGGTGGACCTCATGTGAATTTTGAAACACTGAAGCCAAATCCCAACAAACCTGGAAAGATGATGGTTGATCAAAATTATCATGTTTTCATAAACGAATAATAGAATGAAAAAAGTCACATTAAATGTTCCGAATTATTCCCCTGATACCGGAGTGGCACTCAATTGGGAAGGTAATTTCACAATTAAGGTCTCCGATATAAATGGGAGCGTCTCAATTGAGGCTAATACCGAGGGATTAGTTTCTTTAGCAAATCACTTGCTAAATTTATCCCAATCATCGGTTCCTATAGGAACTCATCTTCATCTTGATGAGTACAACTCTCTTGAAGAAGGATCTTTAGATTTAATAATCGAAAAGATTTGATTCCAATAAGTCTGTTTATGGGTCTGACAATACGATCCATAAACAGATTTATTGTTAAATCAAAATCTGTTTACCTTTCCTATACTTATACTATATGTAGAATCTAACGCCTTGTTGTTGTGAACGCTAGTGTCAATATATATATACAGGCTTTCGTCGCGGAATATTTATCTGGCCGCAACGCATCCCACAACCGCATCGGTCGTCTGATGCTCCGTGAGGATGGAACAGGTGCCATCGAATACTTCTATGGCAAGATGGGCGAGGTGACAAAGCCCCGCCGCACGATGATTGTGCCTAACCAGGCGATAGCAACCTACGTGACGCAATGGACTTACGACAGCCACAACCGTCTGTTGGAGATGATTTATCCTGATGAGGAGAAAATCACTTACTCTTACAATCTCGGTGGTCAGCTTGAAAAGGTTCATGGCTACAAGTCATAACAAAATCTTTTATTAATTGAATATCAGTGGATTAAGTACTTTAAAAAGTGTAACTACTAACGATTTAGAAACAAGCTATATTCTTTTTCTTTCACAACTTTGCAATATACAAAGAACGCTTCGATTGTGTGTACACAAGATAAATCTAATTTCTGGAAAAATGATAGTTCAATGTTACTATTAGAAAACTTTAATATATGCGGTTGGCATTTCGTACTAATTAAGTTAAAAGATGTAAATTCAATATATTTAAGTGCAATGTTTTGGTAAAATTATCGTTTATAATAAAAAAGTTATTAATGGATTTAAAATATTAAGGATTATGAAGAAAATCTTTTTACCTTTGATTTGCGCTTGCGCATTTCTGTCATGTACAGACACTGAGGACTTTTCATCTTCAGACATTGCGAGTTCCAAAATCGAATTTTCAGACGAGGAATTAGCAAGTATAGCTTTAGACAATCCAAGAACATTAGATGAAGAAGAAGTTCTTCAAATGGTGCTTGATTTTTCGCACTCGGTGAATGGAAATACTCGTAGTGCAAGTGCTCCACAACTTTCAATAGAGTCTAAGTACTTTGTCAAAAATGCTACAAACCTTGTTACACGTAGTGGTGGATTAAGTTTTGACAGCATACCTATGTGTCGAGTTAAAGTTTCTAATTCAGGACAAGAAGGATATGCTATTGTTTCTGCAGACGAAAGAAACGCAGGTGTTATCGCCTATGTTCCAAATGGAAAATTCGAGAATCGTGATGAAACAGGTGCAGGAATGATGCTTAAACTATCAGAGGCTACTTTGATGTCTGAAATTTCTGAATATCAGAGTAAAAGAATTTCATCGTTAAAGAAAATAGCAAAAGTTCTTGGCAAGGATTCCGTAAATAAGAATGATATTGAAAAGGTGTTCAATACCAAGCAGATTGGAACTCGTTCTGTTGCTTACGAAAAGCCTCAAAGTCGTATAATAAAATTAATCGGTCCTGTGGCAAAAACGGAATGGTCACAAGATGAGCCTTATAATAGATTGCTTCCAAAAGCATATGTACCTGTTGGTGAAAAAGTTTACTTCGAATCTTACTATCCTGCAGGATGTGGAATCATTGCTGGTGCACAAGCCTTAGCCGCAGTTGCGCCAAATATAAAAATCGGTGATGTTGATATTGATTGGAATTATTTAACAGCACAACCTGCAATAGGTTATTATGGAGACTCTAAAAGCATTAAGATGGTTACAACTCTCATAAAAGATATGTATGAGAAAACAGAGAGTCATCCTAATTATATAGAACGAGAATACGGAAGATATGAGGATACATCTATTCCTACAGTTGGTAGTAGTTCTACAGGTTCACTAGAGTTACTTAATTATTTGAAGAATTATGTATCTTGTGGACAATATTATAGTAAATATGCTCCAGACCCATTACTTACAACAATTAATGTAAATGAGAAAATGCCATGTGTTGCTATAATGGGAGGAACACATGCTGCAACAGCAACAGCTAAAAAGGGGTCACATGCATGGGTGATAGATGGATATGCAATATGTCAAAAGACAACAAGAGAAATTTTAAAAAGATATGACCTGTATTTTCATGCCAATATGGGATGGGGAGGTCCAGATAATGGCTATTATAAAGTAAATGCCGATACATCGACCGATTTTGAAACCTCTTTAGGTACATACAATATGAATTTTTGGGAAATTACAGAAATTCATAGTAAATAAATATAACTCATTCTATAAGCGGAAGTCTTTATTATTGACTTCCGCTCTTTAATGTTGGCATTATGAAAAGATTTATCATATTTAGTATATTTATTTCTGTTTTCATTGTATCATGTAATGAAAGTAGAGATACGATTAGCAAAATCGAAATGGAAAGATATCTAGAGTGTCCTATAGGTGAAATAAGTCAAGTCACATTACAAGGAAGTGGAGACTATAAAATTAATGTTGAAGATGCTTCTATTTTAAATATTAATTACTCACAAAATACACTAACAATTAATCCTATAACAAAAGGTATAACTAAAATTTCAGTTTATGACAATATTACAAAAAATATAGCAAACAGTACAGTGAAAATAACAGATGCATATTGTACTTTTCAAGTCGGCAATCCAGTCCGTCCCCCCTTTTCTTCAACAGTATATATATATATGGTCTATAATTGCACAAATGATTTATATATGTTTGACAATAATTTTAACCTCATAGAAAAAGGGCATTACTTATTTGAAAAAACAAACGAAAAATATAGTTTGACTTTTTCTTTCAACAATATTTACAATGGAGTTAATGAGCTACAATTAGACCTAAACAATAATAATCCTGCATTATTGAAGAAATTAGAGTCATTGTTGGTTAATCATACACTTGCAGAATCTACATGCAACGCAAGAAGTGAAAATCCAATAGTATTAAATGCCAAGAACAAAGAAAACAACATTGTATATTATCTTATTTTAAAAAAGAAGAGAATACCTTACTATTTTTTAAACTAATAGAGAAAAATCAAGAGGCAAAATTAAGATTTAGTCCTCTTGATTCTTATTCTATATCCTTGATGAAAAACTATTTAGAGCACCCTATAACACGTTTAATCATCTTTGATTCTTCCCAAAGTCTGTTAGCTACACTATCTTTATATGCCGCTATTTCAACCATTTTATAGTGTTGAAGAATAGAATCCTCATAAAAAGCAACACGATTTCTTACTTCATCAATAATGTTCTCATTTCGGCATACAGTGAAGTTTTTTTCTATATAACGAATATTAGGGTCATCGGATGGAAGCACCATCTTCAAAGCCCTATATTTCAAGTCCGCCTCCTCCCAATCTTGGTAATCTCGCCATTGGGTGAGATTGCCCCAAATGGATATGACAAGAGATAGAGCCAAGCCACCAATGAAAAGAAGAACATTCTTTGAGGTTGGCTCGAAGCGATGGGTTACAACCTTCTTTTGAGGTGATTTGTTCATTACTTCAAGTTTATCTTGCAATGTCTTTGAGAAAACATCATTCCCTTGTCTCATCTGCTTGACTGCATCAACCAAGAACTTGCTTCGCTGCTCATTTTTGCCAAGTTCAACCTTAATAAGGTCAGCAAAAACGATAATGGCATCTCTTAATTTGGATATTTTGCCTCTGACTTCCTCTTCTTTGATAAACATCGCATTGATTGACTTATCCAACTTGGTTATGTCATTACTTGCAGGAACGGTTTCCGCTCCTGCGTTCTTTGTGGAGACAGAAAGTTCATCAACTTTCTGCTCCAATCTCTCAACTGTGCCGTAGATGGCTTCTAATAGTTCTTCTTTCATGTTCGATTCTAATTTTAAGTTTGTAACTTGCATCAAAGGCTGAAGCCCTTTCTGCGTTTTTTCTTTTTCTTCTTGGCAGATTCTTCCTCTGGGAATGGCTCATAAGTTTGGGCATTAGACGGAGCGAACAAGCCGATGGAAGAAATACCACTCCAAGGGTCTTGGGTATGTTCTGCCGTTGGTTGAGTCTGTTCTACTTGGTGACAACTTGGTTGTCCTCCCTGCATAGATTCGGCTCTTGGCGATACACGATTATACTCTGTGCCAAGTCTTGCATCCAACTTGCCAAAGCTGCATTCTCTGCAAATCTGCGTACCCTTGAAGCTATATCCATCCTTGCAGAAACGGATGCCTTGAACCTTGGTCCGCTCCTTGTCCTTATAGACAAGCTCCAGGTGAACACCTCGTTTTTCAAGCTCACTCTTGAACTTTTGCCAGTTATCTGCGACTTTCAAGGCATCTTTAATAGCATTGTGAATCTCATATTTGGCACGCTCCGCATTGCGTAACTTGCGAGTATTAGTCTTGCTCTTATCCGTTCCGTAAGTCAGCCCATATTTGGATTTTAGGACCTTGGTAACTTGCTCATTACGCCTGTAATCATTCCTGTCTGATATGAGTTTACCCTCATTGTTGATGCGGTTATACACGACATGACAATGTGGATTGTCCGTGTTGTGATGCCTTACGATAATGAATTGGGTATCGTTGATACCCATCATTTGCATGTATTCAAGGGCTATCTTAGCCATGAAATCATCCGTCAAACGTGGCTTGTCCTCTGGCTTGAAGCTCAATGCAATGTGTCCCACAGGCTTCTTAATCCTTGGATTTAGTTGCCTCTGTAGCTCGAAACTTTGCGTTATCTCGGCATTCGTGCCGAGTAACACTCCATCGGATGCAAGGATTTTCGCCTCGTCCTTGCCTGTAACATAGCGGATGCAACCACCAAATGAGCTGCCTTTCTTTAGCTTGCCTATCATGTGGTATCCTCCTTTCTGCCCATACTGCTTAGCTTCGGTTTATAACTTGCTTGGCGATACTCGCCAAGGATTTCTTTCAATCTTCTCAACAAGTCCACCACATACACATGAGTTTCATGGAAACCTCTCTGATGCGACAGCTTGGTAAGTTGGTTGAGGTTGTTCGCCATGCCTATGAGATTCTTAGCGATGGCTATCGTCTCAGCGTTGTGTCCGCTGACCACCTCGCCGTTCAAGGCGGACTC